>JBFLZD010000002.1 GCA_040756435.1 Spirochaetota bacterium
AGGCCGTTTTACTTATCTTTCTCGCTCACGATGGCAAAAAGAAATCAAAAGCGGTAAAATATATGTTAATAATATACCGATAACTATCCCTCATTATATTGTATATCAGCACTATATCATTGAATACAAACGTCACTCCGTTGAAGAACCCACTGTTGACCCCACGTACACCATACTCTATGAAGATGACTACATCATCGCAGTTAATAAAAGCGGCAATCTTCCCACTCACCCTGCTGGCAAATATTTCCACAACACTCTTACCATGCTATTGTGGTCTAACACAGGCATTCAGTGCATGCCGCTCAACCGCTTAGATCGCGAAACATCGGGCGTGGTAGTGCTTGCCAAAAGTGGTCGCATTGCGTCAGCATTTTTACAATACTCAAATACTATCTCCAAAATATATTATGCGATAGTTATCGGTAATTGTTCCTTTTCCAGGCTAACAGTTGACACCCCAATAGGAATATCACAGGACTCACGTATCCGAAAAAAGCGCACAGCGTATACAAATGCACAGTGGCACGCAGTTACCCATTTCACCGTCATTAAGCACTATCATGATTACACACTCATTAAAGCAGAGCCCCAAACAGGCCGCACTCATCAGATACGTGTACATTGTGAACACATAGGCCACCCAATAGCTGGCGATACAATGTACTGTAGCCGTGATAATGATTTCATTGAATACATACAATCACAAGGCAACATAAAGCGCCCATTTCCTCGCTGTGCCCTCCATGCACGCATGTATCGCTTATACCATCCATTTTTGCAAAAGATGATTGCAATAAAAGCACCATTGCCCCAGGATATGCGTACATTTTTATTACAATTAGAGAGCGCCGATGGCTCAACCAACAATACCACCAAAAGCTAAACTGTTCATAGGGCTATTAACCGCCCGTGATGATGTTTTGTTTCATACCATAAACATACTACAAAAGAAATATGGCACCATTGATCTGCAATCAAACCCAATACCCTTTTCGCATACTGATTACTATAGTACAATTGGTAAAAATTTATTCAAGGTATTCATAAGCTTTGAAAAACTTATCAACAGGGAAGATATAGCAAAAATAAAATTATTTACCAATAAGGTAGAAAATAAATTTTTACACAATGGCAACCGCACCATAAATATTGACCCTGGCTATCTTACCCTTTCCAATGTTTTTTTAGCATCATGCAAGGATTATTTTCATCGAGTGTATATAGGCAAAGGTGTGTATGTGGAAAATGAATATCGTTATGTGGCAAAACATTACCAGCCCTGGGAATGGACATATCCCGATTACCGCAAAAAGGAATACCTCCAATTTTTTGAAACATTGCGTTCAATCTATTATGAACAGATTAAGCAACGATAATGTTTAGTATAACATAAAATCAACAGGCGGATCAATAATTGCATATTGAAAAAATTGTAAAAGCTGCATAGCAACATCTTCTACATTTTCTACAGTGCCAAGTGTTGCAGTAAGCATGTCTTTTCCTGCCTGTGCATTCTTTTTACCTGCACACAGTGCCCTGAGCACAGCAGCAAAGATATTATTATTTTGTATCTTCAACACACTGTTACATGCTGCTAGCGCTGCGTCGTAATCTTTTAGTGTAAAGTGTTCATATGCTAAAAGCATCAGGGCTTCAACATGTTTTTTGTTCTTCTGTAAAGCTTTAGTACAATCAGCAATACACCCATTATGGTTACTCAGAGCAAAATACGCACTGGCTCTGTTGTAGTACACTCTGTCTTCATCCAGCCCCAGTTGCAATGCCCTCCCCCAGTATTCCACAGCTTCATCATATTTTTGCTGCTGATACATGCTGCACGCATACACATCACATCCGCGGGCAAAGTTTGGCTTGTCGTCTATGGCTTTGTTAGCCCACGCTGCTGCATGTACATAATCCAGGTTATGATAGTACAAAAGCGCAATATTGTAACTTATAAACGCGTTATAGGTATTAGTTCTATGAGCCAATAAAAAGTGCGATAGTGCCTGCTGCCATTGCCTGCGCACAGCATACACATAGCCAATAGCATTCAGTGCGCGCGAATACGCTGGCTCCAACGCAAGTGCAATGTAGAGATTATTCAAAGCATCATCAGGTTTGTTTTGATTAATATTGTTTATGGCTGCAAAATAAAAAATTTCTTTAACTGGTGGATATTTTTTTGTATACTCATCAATATGTTTGTTCATAAAGCTATAGTACCCATTCAGATACAATGTGTTAATGGTTGCCAGAAGATCCGTCATGCCTATATAATCAACTGAAGCCTTAATCACTTCACCACGCGGTATAGCAAGCACCTCGTCCCTCCGTATGGCAAATGTATTGCTATCATTGCCTATGATTAACATAATTATTGTACAAAATAACCTGATCAACTTTGCATTAACTATTTTATACATCCTAATGTCATTATGCATTGAAAAAGAATCCCTCTTAAAAATACAATTTTAGCTTTTCATTTTCTGATCATTTATTACCAATGAATCTAAATACCACAATTAAAAATTCTTTATTTTATTTCAAACGATATTTATTACTTTAGCATTCCCACTGCATAATGTTTTCATTTCAATTGAACTACTATATTCTTTCTCTATAGACAACTCTTTTAAAAAACATTTTACACACAGTTTCCACTTACTTAAAAGTACTGGTAACACAAAATCATTATACAAAAAGGCAAATCTTACCATAGAGATCAAAAAGATTAAAGCTGAGTGGCATTTGGAGATTCAAAAAGTCCGGATTGAGATTCACATAGTAAAAATCTGATATTTTGAAGTGGCACCCTGGATTGCTCCTTACCCAGACTCTTACTATTGTTGGAATCATTGCCGGTTTGTTCCAGGTGTTAAAGTGAATCATTCATAAGAAATACCTACATCCTCTCCCACTGATAAAACACGATATTCCGTTGCTCTTTGCTAAACTCAATCCCTATGATATATATTTCACTGCTATTATTTTTATATTTCTCATAATATCGTTTCTCTTTTATCTGCTGTAAGGCTTTCCCTTCTCCCTTGTCTTCCACAACCTTAAATTCCACAATATATGCCCTATTGTTCCACAATACCGTTAAATCAATCCTCCCCGTAGTGGTGGTATCCTCCGCTACCACGGTTAATCCTGCTCCATTCAATAATGCATATACTACCGAGGCATAGTACCCTTCATACTCCTGTATGTTATTCTTACGGTACCAATCCACAGGAAAACTTGCAAAAAAACTATAGAGTATATCCTTTATTTTATCGATATTGCCCTCGCGTAAAGAAAGTAGCAAATCTATTTTTGTTCCATCTTTCTTAACAGGATCAGGAGTTAAATAGGTTAAAAAAGCATCATTGAAACTTTTCCGTACCTCCAAATTTGGATATGTTAACACATATATTGTGTTGCTATCTATCCGCAATACATCCTTTATGGTAAGATACCCCGATTGAAACAAAAGATTTTCTGGAAATATATAATCTATATCAAGATTGGATAGTAGTTCCTCACCTACTTTGAGCTCCTCCAATTTTGGCACATAATACGCATTCTTCTGAAATAGCTTTATCAAAAATGTTGGTGTCCCTGTCTCAAACCAGTACGGCCTAAACATCTTCTTGGAAAATAACAGCAATATGTCAAAAGGATTGTACACTCGTTCACCAAGCCAGCTATACCCGTTATACCACACCTTTAGGGCTTCTTTATCAAAATCCTTTACCCTGTTTTCAAAAACAGTCTCAAGCTCACTCTGAGTATACCCACAAAGCGTTGCAAAGTCAGGATCTAATGTGATGTCATTTAATTGATTTAATCCGCTGAATATCGACACCTTTGAAAATCGCGATACCCCTGTTAAAAATACAAGCTTTATATATGCATCCAGCGGCTTTATGACGCTATATAGATTCTTCAATACATCCCGTATGGCAATAGCCTTTTCTATATTATCTATCCTGTCAAGTATTGGCTTGTCATACTCATCTATTAAAATTACTACCTTATGCTTATAATGCGCTTGCGCTTTCAGTATCAAATCCTCAAACGCTGTCCTGTAATCATCATCAACATTTGCGCTTATCCCTAAATTTTCAAAATTACGTCCAATTTGAACCTTTATCCATTTCTCCAATGTACCAGCATCATCAACTAACCCGCCTCCAAAATCAATATTCAGTACAGGATAGGTTTGACTCCAATCCCAATTATCATACAAATACAGCCCTTTAAAAAGCTCACGCTTCCCAAGGAATGCTTGCTTTATGGTATCAAGAAACAGGGATTTACCAAAACGCCGGGGACGGGAAAGAAAATAATATTTGCCCTCATTTGAAAGTTTTGCCACAAAGTAAGTCTTGTCCACATAGTAATATCCACCAGTGGCTATCTCCTCAAAGCTCTGTATTCCAATGGGCAGTTTCTTCATATCTTCTTCCCTGGTAATTTTTGTCTATAGTATTATTAATTGCTATAATTGTCAATCGTAAAGAGTAACGGATTGTTGTTTTGAGATTGCTTCGTCACTTCGCTCCTCGCAATGACATGGTGGTCGGGATTGACACATGCTTTCGCCACTCGCAATAACAGTTTGCCGTAGTTTCATTGCGAGCATAGCACTTGTCCTGAGTGCTTCGACAAGCTCAGTAACCGATTGTTGAAGGGAAGCAATCCCAATACCATGAAAGGCAGGATTGCTTTGCCCCTATTGCTTGGGGACTGGCAATGACATGGGAGGGATAAGAACCATCCCTGGTCAGTGTGGTAATCCTTAAATACCGGTATTGCTGGTTTTAGTTGTTTTTTTATGCGACAATTTATTTCACATTAACATTAATTGTAATTGCCCATAAATTAATTTTTTTAAAAAAAAAGAGGTGTCTTTTATGACACCCCTTTTTAAGATCTCTGGTTTCTTTTAAATAATTAAATGAATATCTGGCACTGTACTGTTACCTGCTTATTTTTGAAATCATCGGTTTCATCTTTTAACTGCTGGGCGTATTCAACCTTAATATTGGCATTGTGGCCTTTAATGTAGTAGTTTAGTCCACCTGCAATCTCCGAAACCTTACCATCTACCCCACCAACTTCAATCTTTTTATAGTAATACCGAGCAACTGGCTGCCATGTGCCATTGATAAGGAATCCACCTTCAGCAAAATACATCTTCAGTTTTTCCGGATAAATTGTAGTACCACCAACTGTAACTGATGAAAATGGAGTGTTTTTTACATCAACGTATGCACCCTGCAGTGTTAACACATTATTTGCTGCAATAGGATGGTCAAAATAAAAATCCACTGTCCAAGCAGTATAGTCTTCATCTTTTTTATTCAGATCACCTGTATATGTAAAAGCATCGTAAGCATCCTTTTGATAATCCAAACCAAAGCCAAAGCTTATAATGCTCTTTTTGCCCAAATAGTTGCCACTGTAGAAAAAGCCATCCTCAGCATCTTTTAAGTTTATCTGTACTCTACCGGTTATTCGTGGCATATCATTTTTATTTAAGGTATACCGATACACATTTGGAGTTAATGGATTAGAGTCATCATCCCAGGTAATCTGTGTCCTATCCTTTCCATCCCATACACCAATGCGGTAATCAACAAGGCCATTTGCAAGCAATCCTCTGAATTCAATACCGGTATCACGCCATACATTGCCTCCAACAGGAACTACTGCAGCGGTATAATCAGCACACAATAATGTGGCAGCCGACTGCCTGTCATGATGCATAAAGGGAAGTAGTATGTGGCCAAAAGCAATCTTTAATTCTTTTGCAATGGTAAAATCAATGTAAGCATCCTGTGTATAAAGATTTTTACCAGTGTTATTATCTTCAAAATTTGGTGCATCAGTTTCCATGAAGAACTCAACACCCTGAGCAGCCTGACCCTTTACAATAACGCGTGAGCGGCGTATCTTTGCGTCTTTTGACCAGTAATCACTTTCAGGATTACCATCTTTGTAGAGTGAATATGCCTGTACCTGTAATAAATAGTGCAGCTCTAAATACTGATCGTCCCCAAAAGTAAACTTTGCAATGCTATCTGCCGCAAAAGTAGGCGCTGCCAGACCAACAACCAGCGCAATCGCAACCAAAAGTTTTGAAAGCTTCATAAAAAATCCTCCTAAAAATTTTTGTTAATGTTACCGTAAAAAGTAAGTATTTAAAACAAATTTTTGCTTATATATATTTAATATTTATTTTTTCAATAACTTTTTTTTAAAATATGCATGCATACAATCTTTTAAATATTCATATTTATGTAAATAAAAATCCCAAACTGCATTATTTTTCTTTGTTGCTTTGGGTTGTATTTTTTAACATTACCATTTTTTATTTAAAACATCTGAGTGTATGTACTTGCAAAATGTGTATACATCAAGCTCTTGTGCAACATAATAACAATTAAATATGCACTCATTATAATCCTGTTCACAATCATCTTTACAATACCCATAGTCCGGCGAACTTATATTATATTGTAGTTTACAATATTGCTCACATTCACCATAACGGTCAGCACATATCTTTGCACACCGCTCAGCATCAGGGTTGCTTTCACAGTGCAAAAGAACACTACACAATGAAATTACAAAGCATAACACTGCCAAGCGTCTCATATCTACCTTACCAAAAGTAAGTTGTATTTTAATGGATTATCCCCTTTACTACCGCGTCCATCATCTGTGTAATCAATTCATCCACAGTATACCCTGTGAATGCTGTACTCTTTTTTACCTCCAGAATTAGAACACCGTCAATCATTCCCCACAGCGTTACCGCTGTTTTTAATGGATCGATTTTTTTTAATTCACCTTTGTGTATTCCTTCTTCAATCACAAAAGCCACAATTTTTAATAAAGCTAAAGTGCGCTCTTTTAGCTCTTTTACCAAACGAGTGTCATAAAAAAATTCTGAATTCCCTAAATGCAAAATTTCGGTAATATAAAAATAATCGGTATAATCCTTAAAAAATGATACATACGCACGTGCCAGTGCATAGAGTCTATCAATGGAGCTTTTCCCTGCAGCCTGTAAGGCATCCTGCAATAGTTTTTCTAAAATATCGATGCCATCCTGATTCAACTGGCGGTATATAGCAATCTTATTGGCAAAATAAAGATAAAAAGCTGCTGGACTCAATTGTGCCTTTTTTGTTATCATTTCCACAGTAGTACCCTTAAATCCATTTTTTGAAAACAAATGCAATGCAGCTTTTTTTAGTTGCTCCTTCCGGTATTCTTTTTCACTTCCTGTTCGTGCACGCTGTTTTTTCATTTTATTTAACTATCGCAAAATTTAATCAAGTTATTTCCACCATGATTGGAAAACCATTGCATACCGTAAGTTTTAAAAAATTGAGCCAGTTATCATACCATGAGAATTCAGGATCTCTCAATGAAAATATTTAGATTGTGTTTATTATAGTGCAAATATGAAATACTCCCATAATGATATATACCATTATTAAATAAATAATATTATTAAAAAATTTTCCAAAAACTTCACTATTGTGCATTATTGTTACTATGTTCATAAATTCTACGAATGGGTATAAACAGCAAAAAAAATCAATAATAAAGCAAATTATCTATTGACAAAATAAATAAATGAATATTTAGTTATTTTGATAAGCGTTTAATTATTGAATAGCCATACCATTACTATTGTATTTTCAGAATGAAAGTTTTTGGGTATATTGTTCAGGTCGTGAGTATCAATAAATTTTTGATAATACACTTTATATTTAAAAAGGTTATCTCATGAAACTATCGTACACATTCAAAAAGCGTCATATTCTATACCTTCTTGTTTTTATGGCAATTCTCTACTACTTTTTTGCAACGTATCCTTTTGGCAGCTATCAGGTCTATCCTGAAAAACTATCGCCAAAAAATAAAGGCTACTATGACATTCCTCTTGACCCTAAAAGTCCCTGGCCAAAATTCAGGGCAAACAGCCTGCAAAATGGAAGAAGCGCTGTAAAACCAACGTATACCCATACACTGCGTCCATGGGTATTTAAAACAGGCAAAGGTATATTCAGCTCACCGGTTGTTGATGCTGACGGTACCGTATACATTGGCTCTGCCGATCATTACTTCTACGCTATACGTGAAAACGGCTCACTCAAATGGAAAATAAAAACAGGCGAGATCATTGATTCATCAGCGCTCCTTGATGACAGGGGATTTGTATATGTGGGCAGTGGCGATAGTTATGTGTATTGTATCAACAGTGAGACAGGCACCATTGTATGGAAACACAAAGCGCATACCGTACAGGAAGTGTGGGAAGAATTTAAGATAAAAACATACAACGTCAACTGGTTTGAAGGCAATATTGGCATGCTTCCTGATGGCAGCATCATTGCCCCTAACGATAACTATCTGGTATACCTGATTGACCGCCAAAACGGCAAACGAATAACACAATTCCCTGCCAATGAAATGATATGGTCGCTTCCTGCGGTAAACACAAAAACAGGGAAGATGTTTTTTGGCACTCAGTTTATGGCACTCAAGAATATCTATTGTTATAACTATCGCACACAAACCATAGAATGGACAAATGGTGGGCTTGGCTCTAACGCTGCATCACCGCTGCTTACCAACACTCACAAGAAAGGCCTTGTCATTGTAGGAGGTTATGATGGTTATGTGCGGGCATATGCGCAGGATAGTGGCAAACAGGTATGGAAACAGGGCCTGCGTGACCATATCTATGCAAGTGCTGCTCAGCTTTCAAACGGGCTTATCATTCAACCTTGCGCAGATGGCACCATCTATGCACTCAATCCGCAAAACGGTAGCATAGTGTGGGCATTTGACACATTGGAGCCCATACGTTCATCAGCAGCCATTGATGGCAATGACACAATATATGTTGGTTCGGGCGAAGGCAAGCTTTTCTGCCTTAATCCTGATGGTACATTGCGTTGGTCATACCTGTGCATTGATGAAGACCGCAATGATTTAAACAGCTCTCCTGCACTGGGACCAAACGGTGTATACATTGGTGGTGAAAACGGGGGCGTGTTTTTTATTCCCTATGATTATCCTTTGCACCATGCTAATAGCGATACAAACTGTTATACTGGTAAAAGTGAAGCACTCCCTGACGATGGCCCCTTTTTAGTATATACCACTAATTTTGGCAAACTGTTACCTCAACCGCCTGCTACCATTGATGCTAATCAGCCACTTGCTTTCACCCTCTTTGTGCGCAAAAACGGTGACACACTCAAATCAGCCATTGATAGGGATTCTTTAACAGTAGCAGTTACAGGAAAACCCAGATATCGCATTGATGTTTCTGCCAACAAACAGTTTTTTGTAATAACCCCACAGGAAACGTGGGTTAACCAGAATGGTGGCACCATAACCATTTCTATTAAAGGAAAATACATTACTGGCATGAACCGGTTTGGGCTCAAGTTTTTTGGAGGGAGTACAGCAGGCACTTTTGATGTTTCGTATTCATTTGCGATAGCTCCGTACAAAGGTGTTTTGCCATATAGGTATCCACAATTCATTGGCCAACCTCAGACAGTGTTTGAATTCAAACGATTAGCTGCTCCAAACCCTACCATGCTTCCTTCATGGAATCAGATTGGTTTTGATTCGCTCCATTATGTTGGCGGTATTGTCAGCAAAACCACCGGTGGGCTTATTGTGTGGGTAGTTGGTGGAAGACTCAAAGATGGCAAAACGGTGGTGGACCCCAGTCTTGAAGCACGCTATCCATTATATTTGCACAGTGAAGGAAGGTGTGTAACTCTCTACAACTACGATGGATTCAAGATTAATTTTATTGGTTCATGGGATATGCCCTTTGGGATGTATCGTTTATCAACAACAGCCAATCACTTAACAGGAACTATCGCACAATCCCCAGCATTAGTAGCTATAGCACTGGGTGATGAGATTGAATTTTATGGGCGCTTTCTTAAACTCATGGGCATGACCGAATTTGATACAGGCCACATGGCGGTATTTGGTGGCTGTAACATGAGTCTGCATGGCAGCGGTATTGCTACTATGCCACAGGGTGTTGGTACTGTACACTTTGAAGCAGGCAAAACGTATATAAAAGCATTATTGAAACATTCTGGCTTAAAGAAGAATGAGCACGTTTATAGCATTATGGTTGTTGATGTTAAAACGGGAAATCCACTACCACTGTATTACACCAAGCGCACCAACGTTAAGGATATAGACAATATTGTACAGGAAATTTCCGTTGAATTTGACAAAGGCCAGGTGAATGGGAAGGTGAAAGCATACTGTATTGTGGACACCTATCCGGTTGCCTGGCAAATATTGCAATTATAGAAAGGAAAGACGTATGAACTGGCACACAATGCCTGTTGAAGAAGTATTCACTTCCTTAAAAACTTCAGATAAAGGAATTACCCAAGAAGAGGCCCAATCCCGCCTTAGTACCTATGGCTTTAATGAATTAAAAGAAAAAAAGAAAATAACGCCGTTAATGATGCTCCTACACCAATTTACTGATTTCATGATACTGGTATTGATAGCAGCGGCTTTGCTTTCAGGGTTTTTAGGTGAGATTTCTGACACTATAGCCATTATAGTTATTGTAGTGCTCAATGCTATCATAGGTTTTGTGCAGGAATATCGTGCTGAAAAGGCCATGGAAGCATTGAAGAAAATGTCGGCTCCTATGGCAACCGTCATACGTGATGGAACCCCTGTAAATATCCCTGCCCGCCAAATCGTTCCTGGTGATATCGTTTTACTGGAAGCAGGTAAGATAGTCCCTGCTGATTTGCGGCTCATAGAAGCTGCCCAGTTAAAAATTGAAGAAGCAGCATTAACGGGTGAATCAGTTCCTATTGAAAAACAAATACAGCCAATAAATGAGATAAATCTACCATTGGGTGACCGAAAAAACATGGCATATAATGGCACAATTGTTACCTATGGAAGGGGAAGTGGTGTTGCCGTTGCCACAGGAATGAATACTGAATTAGGCAAAATTGCAACAATGCTGCAGGAAGAAGAAGAAGTAAAAACACCATTGCAAAAGCGGTTAGCAGTATTTGGCAAAAAACTTTCCATAGCAGTTCTGGTTATCTGTGCAGTTATTTTTGGGGTGGGACTTTTACGTGGCGAAGAACCACTGCGCATGCTTTTGACTGCAATTTCACTTGCCGTTGCAGCAATACCCGAAGCACTTCCTGCAGTAATCACCATTTCGCTTGCTCTGGGCGCTCGAAAGATGGTAAATCAAAACGCTCTTATCCGCAAACTTCCTGCTGTAGAAACTTTAGGTTCGGTCACATATATTTGTTCAGACAAGACAGGTACGCTTACACAAAACAAGATGACTGTTGAAACTATTTTTGTTAATAACACATTATTTACTACAACGCAATCACTTAAGGACAACCACAGCAAAAGTACACAGTTATTTTTCTTTGCCCTGGCTCTTAATAATGATGCCATACGCGATGCATCTGGCGCACTGTTAGGGGATCCAACCGAAACCGCACTGTATCACTTTGCCTATACCAATTTGTTTGATAAAGCTTTACTGTCGCAAACGCTTCCCCGTGTAGCAGAAATACCTTTTGATTCTGAAAGGAAGTGCATGACCACTATTCATCAAAACACAAGCAAGGAAGTAACCCAATCATCGTATATAGTATTTACCAAAGGAGCCATTGATACCATCATAGATATAACCAACACCATGATGATTCATTCAGAGATAGTACCCATCAATAAAGATGAAATTTTAAAAGTGGCTGAACAACTCTCTGAGCAAGGACTACGGGTGCTGGGAATTGCATCAAAATTTGTTGATACTCTTCCTTCTTCAATATCTCCGGACATCGTTGAATCAAATCTTACTTTGTTAGGGCTTGTTGGTATGATTGATCCTCCCCGACAGGAAGTACAACACGCTGTGTCTGAATGTAAATCAGCAGGTATCAAGCCAGTTATGATTACCGGTGACCATCCACTGACAGCAAAAGCCATAGCAGAGCGCCTTGGCATTATTGATGAAAATCGTCCGCATATTATAACAGGTAAGGAATTGCAGGAGCTATCGTTTGAAGAATTTGAACAAAAGGTAGAATATATAAGTGTTTATGCAAGGGTTGCCCCAGAACAAAAGCTAAAGATTGTAAAAGCATTACAGGATAAAGGTCAATTTATTGCCATGACTGGTGATGGTGTCAATGATGCACCCGCTTTGAAGCGCGCAGATATTGGTGTTGCAATGGGAATTACAGGAACTGATGTTTCAAAGCAGGCGGCACATATGATTTTGCTTGATGACAATTTTGCAACCATTGTGAAAGCAGTCAAAGAAGGTAGAAGGATATTTGACAACATCAGAAAATTTATAAAATACACTATGACAAGCAATTCAGGTGAAATATGGACAATATTTTTAGCTCCATTTTTTGGCTTACCCATACCACTGCTTCCTATACACATTTTATGGATAAATCTTGTTACCGATGGGCTGCCCGGGCTTGCTTTGGCTTCTGAACCTGAAGAAAAAGGAATCATGCAACGCCCACCACGTCATCCGCAGGAAAGCATTTTTGCTCATGGACTTGGTGCTCACATACTATGGGTGGGAATGCTCATGGGAATTGTTTCTATTATTACACAAGCACTTTCCATTAAATCATGGAATGCTCACTGGCAAACCATGGTATTTACAGTGCTCTGTTTAAACCAGATGGGACATGTGCTAGCTATACGCTCGGAAAAAGAGTCTTTATTTACGCTTGGCATTTTATCAAACAAACCACTGCTGGGCGCTTTTATACTTACTTTTGTGCTGCAAATGGCAACCATATACGTTCCCTATCTCAATGGGATTTTTAAAACACATCCATTAACTTTTGAGGAATTGAGCATAACACTTGCATTATCATCAGTGGTATTTATTGCCGTGGAAATTGAAAAAATTTTTAAACGTAAAAAAAGTACAAGGGGCGATAGAAACTTATAAAAAAATTACTGGTTTCATTATCTATAATTAAATCATTGCCATGTAGTACGCATACTTGATAAGACCAACATGGCTGGTGATACCCAATTTTGCCATGATGTTTGATTTGTGGTTGCGTACAGTTTTTTCGCTAATTCCAAGCATGTTAGCAATGTCTTTTGTTGAATACTCTTTTGCAATAAGCTGCAAAACTTCTTTTTCCCGCTTTAAAAGAGCACATAGTCTTTTTGATGTTTTGTTTTTTACCAATATATCTTCAAGCACTTCATCAGGCAACTGTGGTGCATAAAAACTATTATGAACCATAACATGAAATATTGCAGCCACCAGATGTGATATTGCAATGGATTTTGACAAAAAAGCTGAAGCTCCTGCTGCCAGGGCACTTGCAGCAAGCGAGTCATTAAAATAACCTGAAAGAATGATAATTTTTACAACAGGCATTACTTTTAATATATATTTACTGGCTTCAATGCCATTTTCATTTTTAAGTCGCACATCAATAATCAGCACATCAGGTTTTGTTGCTTTGATATTTTCAACAGAAGAGGATATGTTTTCAGATGTGCCAACAACACTAATATTATCAACAAGCTCTAAGCTCTGAGCCAGGGTATCCCGTACAAGGTTTTCATCTTCAATAATAAAAACCTTTATAAGCTCTGGTACAATTGCCATATAGTTAATCCATTTTTTCTATATATTGTGTTTTATTATACATCATAGCCTGTTTTAGTCAATAGGCAAATGTCCTAAATTATTGCTGTTTTTTTATCAAAATTAATCATTTTTAGTGTTATACGTCATTTTTTTATTTTTTCTACTTTAAAATGCTTATAATTCTGGTAAAAATCATAAAATCTATTCACTCAATAATTCATCAAAAGTAACCAATAATTATATATATTCTTTATGCTTCACGTAATTTTGCTATAATTTGATAAGATATAATAATACACTATTGGCACAAGGGTAGTTTTAAAATAGCTCATTTTTCTGTGATAGAATAATGACAAGCTATTTATAATGCTCTCAATATGTTTTAAAATTTTTAAAAAATTGATACAGGTAGATATATGGAACGTGTTGCTACTAATAGAAAAGCAGCATTAGCTGTTACCACCTTAGGATCATTTCTCACATCATTTATGGGTTCTTCAATAAATGTTGCTCTTCCTATTATAGGGAAAGAATTTGCCATAGATGCAATCGTGTTAAGCTGGATTGCAACATCATATCTTTTATCTGCAGCCATGTTTTTAGTACCTTTTGGGCGAATTGCCGATATCTACGGCAGGAAGAAAATCTTTACCTACGGCATCATTCTCTATACTTTTTCATCTTTCCTTACGGCAATTGCACAATCTGCCTTCATACTCATTCTATTTAGAGTACTTCAGGGAATAAGCGGTGCAATGATATTCAGCACAGGAGCTGCCATGCTCATATCAGTATTTCCTCCCCAGCAGCGTGGCCGGGTACTTGGTATTAATGTATCTGCCGTTTACATAGGGCTTTCAACAGGCCCTTTTTTAGGGGGCATTTTAACACAACATTTAGGATGGCGCAGCATATTTGCAATAAGTGTAGTAGTAGGTGTGGCGATAGTTATGTTACTATATTCAAAACTGGAAGGAGAATGGATCGAAGCTCATGGTGAAACATTTGATTTCACTGGATCGCTCATCTATGCTATTGCGTTAACCATGTTGATGTTTGGGTTTTCATCACTTCCGTCGGTATTTGGAATAATTATGATTGTAGCAAGTATTGCTTGCATTTTCCTTTTTATAAAATGGGAGATAAACACTCAACATCCTGTTATTGACATGAACCTTTTTAAGAATAATACTGTTTTTACATTTTCCAATTTTGCAGCGTTAATTAATTACAGTGCAACATTTGCTGTAACATTCATTGTCAGCCTTTATCTACAATACCTTAAAGGTATAAGCCCGCAAAGTGCAGGGATTATCCTTATTTCTCAGCCTGTTACCATGGCTCTGTTTTCACCTATAGCAGGGAGAATGTCTGATAAAATTCAGCCTCAGGTTATTGCTTCCTTTGGCATGGCATTTACCACCATTGGGCTTGGACTGTTAACACTGTTACACTCTGATACATCAATAGCATTTGTTATTATGAGCTTAATTTTCATAGGCTTTGGCATAGCCCTTTTTTCTTCTCCAAATACCAATGCTGTCATGAGTTCGGTACATAAAAAATATTACGGAGTTGCTTCTGGTATATTAGGAACAATGCGGCTAACGGGGCAAGCTTTCAGTATGGGCATTGTTACATTAATTCTGGCATTACATATGGGGAGAGTACAGATAACCCCACTCTACTTTGATAGGTTCTTGCAAAGTTCAAAAACAGCATTTATACTGTTTACAGTGCTATGCTTTGTTGGCATATTTGCATCACTTGCACGGGGTAAGATACACAGATAGCTATTGTAGCCTGCATCATGATATATTTTTTACACCAAAGCCTGTACTAAAAATTTGAATGATGCAATATCACAACACTCTTTATCTTTTTATTATTTGATTTAATCAATTGTTTTCAGCATTATTTGTTTTACATTATTTGTTAAACCTAATTCGAGCTTTCGGAGATGAATTATGAAAAAACAAAATAATGAATTAAATCCTGAAAAAGTTAAAGATTCACTTCCCCAGAAATTTAAAAGTATGGTTGATACGGTCATCAAACCCGAAGAACGTACCATGCGCAATTATGTTAACATTAATTTCTGGCGAACAAAATATGATGAATATAAAAAAATTCGTGAAAAAGAAAAAGAAGACTTTGATGTATATGAATCTCTTTCCCATGGTGCCCGACCAACCATTGAATACTATCTTTTAACAATTTTATCATGCCTTATTGCAACAGCCGGTTTGATGCAGAACTCTCCAGCCGTTATTATTGGTGCAATGATTGTTGCACCGCTTATGACACCAATATTATCTTTTTCATTGGGAGTTATTTGGGGTGACACACTGCTTATTAAAACATCCTTTGGTTCAATTGTAAAAGGTACACTATTGGCAATATTTATATCTGGCACATTGGCATTTTTTGTTCCTATTGCCGAATATACCAGTGAGATACTTGCACGCACAAAACCAAATCTTTTTGATATAGTAATTGCCATTTCATCAGGCCTTGTTGGTGCATATGGCAATGCAAATAGAAAAATCAGCAATACTCTTGTTGGAATAGCTATTGCTGTGGCCTTAATGCCGCCACTATGCACCATTGGCATTGGAATTGGAAATTTTGACTGGCATATTGCTCGTGGGGCACTCATTCTGTTTTCAATCAATTTGATATCAATCTCACTGGCTGGTGCAATTATATTCTGGATTATGAAAATACACCCAATATCCAAAGAGGAAAAGGCAAAAGTTACAAGAAGAGCTCTGTCACAGATAATTATTTCAGTTATACTGTTAACCATTATTTCAATTCCTGTAGGTATTTATACTTACAGGACATTTGTACTGGAACATGCAAAAAAGATGGTATGGGAAACAGCAAAAAAATATTTTGGCACAGACGTTTTTGCCGTTCAATTTGATGAAAACCAGGGAAAACTTGATGTAATTATTATAGTGCTTTCACAACAAGATGATGAATCGCTCAAACAGATGCAGAGAATAAAATCACTTTATCCCGATTTTGGTACAGTTAAAATCAAATTCATTAAAACTGCATCCAGTATCAACGATTAACCTTTTCAAGTAAATACAATGTACATTCATAGTTTTCACAGTTTTGCTTTCAACTAAAAAAGGGGGTCCTAAAAAACATCTCTTTGCGATGACTTTTGCCCTCCTGTCATTGCGAGGAATGTAGTGATGAAACAATCCAATACAACCTGATTGCGCGTGCCATATGCACGTGGTAGCATCACTTCCTGTCATTGCGAGGAGCCTCTTGGGCGACGAAGCAATCTCGTCTTTCATTATTTGGGATTGCTTCACTTCGACAAATGGTTGCTGAGCTCGTCGAAGCACTCAGTGCAAGCACTACGTTTGGAATGACTTTGCACCCGCGTCATTGAGATCCCCACTGTTTGTTTTGGGACACCCTCTTTTAATGTTAGAATTATCAACAGTTACTATCGCTCAACTGTTACTGCTACTCCCTGTCCACCACCTATACACAATGTGGCTATTCCCTTTTTAGCATTACGCTTAATCATTTCGTGAATGAGTGTAGTTAAAATGCGCGCACCGCTTGCCCCAATGGGATGACCAATGGCAATTGCACCACCATTGACATTAACCTTTGATACATCCCAACCCATTTCTTTATTAACCACAACAGCCTGTGCCGCAAAGGCTTCATTTGCCTCTATCAAATCTAAATCCTGAACTTTCCAGCCAGCTTTTTGAAGGGCTTTTTTACTTGCTGGTATTGGGCCCGTCCCCATAATGGATGGTTCCACACCAGCTGAAGCGTACGACGCAATTCTGCACAATGGGGTAATGCCAAGTTCCTTTGCTTTATCAGCCGACATGACAACCGCTGCTGCAGCACCATCGTTAATACCCGATGCATTGCCTGCTGTCACAACACCATCCTTTTTAAACGCTGGTTTTAATTTTGCCAGGGCATCCAGTGTTGTACCAAAGCGGGGATGTTCATCAGTATCAAAATATGTTTCTCCTTTTTTATCCTTGATTGGAACTGGAACTATCTCATCTTTAAAACGTCCTGATTTTATTGCTGCTTCAGCTTTTTGCTGACTACCCACTGCAAACTCATCCAATTCTTCACGGGTTAAGCCCCACTTTGCTGCTACATTTTCGGCTGTTATACCCATATGGTATTGATTGAATACATCCCATAACCCATCTTTTATCATGATGTCTATCAATACGCCATCATTCATGCGATATCCCCAGCGCGCCTTCTGAAGAGCAAATGGAGCATTGCTCATGCTCTCAATGCCACCTGCCACAATAATATCAGCATCACCTGCCTTTATAATTTGAGCAGCCAAACTAATAGCCCGTAATCCAGAACCACACACTTTATTAATGGTCATGGCAGGCACTTCCTGTGGAATACCTGAATAAATTAACACCTGTCGTGCAGGATTCATTCCCTGTGCAGCTTGCAACACATTTCCTAAAATAACGTTTTCTACCTGCGCTGGAGTAATACCTGCCCGTTTTATGGCTTCCTTAACTGCAACAACCCCCAATTCCACAGCAGTCACGTCTTTCAGTGCACCCCCAAACGTACCAACAGGAGTGCGAACTATTGATGCTATAACCACATCCTTCATACAGACCTCTCTTATAATAATTTTATCATATAAATTATACTATAATTTTAACAAATGATTGTTCATATGGTGTAATACTAATAAATAGCAGTTTACTTGTAAAGAAAAATAACATTGACAGTAGAACATTAGTATGTTAGAGTAAGCACTCACTCTTAAAAATGCCATGTCACCATGAAAAGCCAATGATAAGAATGTTTTATAGTTATTGCATAAACATACAATGTTTGATAAATGTATATAACTCTTTTTCTAAGGAGCTATCGCCATGAAAATAATTAAAATCATTGGATTGGCTGTGCTCAGCTTCATCATTGCTCTGACCCTTACCGTTGCTTTGTGGTTAATTCGGCCAAATACTTCACAGGTTGATCCATTTCTTAACCTTGAAATATGGGAAGCAGTTCGTGATGGGATGCACAACTCCAATACTGATATGACATATTTTAACAATTACTTTTACCTTGTTCATGCTTCATCTCCATATCATTTTGCAACACCAGAGTGCAATCTCATAGTATGGCGTTCAAAGGATTGTAAGCAGTGGGAAAATCTTTCCACGATTCAAATACCTGGTGAGGACATTCGGGACCCCAAGTTTTTAGCCATTGGCAATAGATTAATACTGTTTGTCCTTAAAAGCATTGAATTTACTGCTGAACCCTATTCAACAGCGTATTTAATTTCCAATGACGGCAAGAAGTGGAGCCCGTTACAGGAGATAGCTCATAAAGGATGGCTTTTCTGGAGGCCAAAGACTTTTGATGGTAAGCGATGGTATGTTCCTGCCTACTGGCATGAGCATGGAAAAGCAATGCTTTTTACATCAACTGATGGCACCAGCTGGGAACCTGTCTCTTTAATCTATGAAGGTGATCGCTGTGACGAAACCGCTATTGAATTTTTGCCTGACGGCACAATGATAAGCACCCAGCGACTGGAATATTCAGACTTGTGGTTAGGCGACAGTCGTGCATGTACGGGGATACGGGTAGCAAAACATCCCTATACACAATGGGTGGGAATAAAGGATTACAGCACCCGATTAGATGGCCCGGCACTCTTTTCATTCAATGGAAAGGTATATGCAATTGGCAGAAGAAATCCCTATACCCCGGGACTACTCAACAAATACGGCAGCATACTGTCAAAAAAGCGCACATCCCTGTGGCTTGTAACACCTGAAAAACTTCTATGGCTTTCTGATGTGCCCAGTGCAGGCGATACCAGTTATGCAGGGTATGTAACACGTGGCAATACATTGTATTTTAGTTATTACACCAGTGATATACACCATGATTATCCATGGATACTGGGGATGATAAAAGAAAGCCCCATCATGATGGGGAAACTTGATTTAAAATTACTTGAACAACTGGCTCTTGCTAAACAATAGGATGAATGTATAAATATTTTAAAGCACAATGAAATGCACATCTATGTTGGAAAAGATGGCAGGAATATGCGGTATCAGCTTTTTTAATTTCATACATGTAAGCTTTGTATTAGGCCGTTATACCATTTTATTACTGGAGGAACTATGAAAAAAACTGTAGTATGCTTTATTGTATTGTGTTTGTTTTTTGCATTACAAAATGCAATGGCTGCCCGTCTTTCGGATGAGGACCTTTCTAAAAAGATTGAAGGTTGGTATCCAACAGGATTACCACTGGTCAATTATGACAGCGACAATGGGTTTGGATATGGAGTCCGTGTATACCTGTATAACAATGGCACTCGCGATGACGAATATTTTGCCTATGCACCATATAAGATGCAGCTCTACGGGCAGTTTTACCAAACAACCAATGGGTATCAGTACCACGAAATAAATTTAGACATGCCCTATATCTTTGGTACCAAATTCAGAATTATTACTTCAATAGCGTATGACAAAAAGATTAATGCTAATTACTTTGGGCAGGGTGCTGATACTGCAAAAGGGAAATTAACACTTTACACTACATATCCAACAGCATATGAAACATTTAATAAATTCCAGGATTATTTAGATTATGCCAATAAAGATGAACGTTTTTTAAAGTACTACAATTACGAATACACAAAGCCAAGCTATTTTTTGAATGTTTACCGGGATATAACTCAGAGCCTTAAATTTCTTGCTGGCCTTGAAATAAAGAAAGTTACCATTGACACCTGGGATGGAGAAAAGTTTGATGGCACTCAACAGGGACCAACACTCCTGGAACAACTGCAACCCTTAGGGTATGATGGCGGATGGTCAAACTTTGCCCGTGCAGGCATCTACTATGACACCCGTGATTATGAACCTGATCCCAAAACAGGATACCTCATTGACTATGCCTTTGAAATATCTGATGATACAATAGGTTCAAATTATGATTTTACACGACACACTGTTCAGCTTCAATATTATTTTCCACTTGTGCAATCATTAACGCTGGCACTGCGCGCAGGTTACACTGACGCCAACGGCGATACCCCGTTCTTTGAAATGGGTTATTTTGGATTTTCACTCAACCGTCGCACAGGTCTTGGCAACAACCGTACACTGCGCGGTTACCGTGAGCAGCGTTTTGTTGGCCCAACCATGACTGTTGCAAATGCAGAACTGCGCTGGAAATTTGCTGAAGCCAATCCCTGGGGGCAGAATTTCCAGTTTAAGATCACCGTATTTTATGATGCGGGCAATGTTTATAACAGGGCAGCTGATCCATTTACCGATCCACGCTTCAGTGATTACCATCAGGGTTATGGTGGCGGGCTTGTTATTGCATGGAATATGGCCACAATTGTACATTTCTACTATGGGATGAGCAAGGAAGACTCTTCAGTATCTGTTGATTTCAGCCATACATTTTAGGGCGATAGTTACTGATAATCAGGGGGTGTCCCAAAGGATATCTCTTTGCAATTACTTTTGCCCTTCTGTCATTGCAAGGAACGAAGTGACGAAGCAATCTTGTCTTGTACAATTGAGATTGCCACAATCCGTCAAGTGGGCACTGAGTCCCGTCAAAGCACGGTTGCAGAGCTTGTCGAAGCACTCAGGACAAGCGCTACGCTCGCAATGACTTTGCACCCACTTCATTGATAGCCCTACTGTTTGTTTTAGGACACCCTCTGATTAAAGGCTTTATTTATTGTTGCTAACAAGTATTTCCTTAATGGCGGCAGCTAAAATTCTTCCGGCCTTGCCGTTTATATGGATATTATCGGTCATATAGGTCAGGCCGCGGCTATCTGAAATTGCATCCCAATCCCTGCCAAAAAGATAATGCTGCAAAATGGCACTGTACATAAACCACAGGCCAGTAGTGTAAGGGGCAACATCACGTTTGCCTTCACGTATCAAATCACGGGTAAGGATTTCATTTAAGCCAATATACCCCAATTTCTCTTTTTTAGCAATATCCCTGATAATGGCAGAGTAATCCATACTGAGTTTAAATGGGAGGCTGTCAATATTCTCACCCAGCGGGGGTAGCGATATCAGGACAATCTTTGCATTTGTTTTTGTTTTTAATATACTGACTAATTGACGGTAGTTTTGCTCAAACCATTCTTTTGTTGGCTTTTGCGGTAGATTCCACAGGTCATTATAACGCTGGTATTCCTTATCATTCAGCGAACCCTTAAGGTCGTTGGTCCCAATCCATACAAATACATACTGTGGTTTTAGAGCAATAACGCTGTCAACCACCTGAAGAAGATTATACACCAATCGTGAGTTGATCCCTTCATTTACAAATACATAGTTTTCCAAATCAGGATCGTTAGCCAGGTAACCAACATAATCAAAACTCACTGTTGCATGTGTTAAACTGTCGCCAAAGAATACAACAATCTTTTTATCGTGAGGCAATGTGGCTTTCAGCATAGCCTGTGCATTATTTGTAGGAACTTTTGATGCCATATAATACACATAGCCATATACCACACCAATGAGTAAAATAAGGATTCCAGTAATAATTAAAACTTTTTTCATACATGTAACCTCCATCATATTTATGTTATCCATTATTCATAATAATGGCATCATAGTACTATAGTCAAATCAGATTATTGCAATATTTGCAATTATAATAGTACAAAAAATGCTTCATGATTAATGAAAAGTAGTTGATTATTCTTATAAGTTAAACAAAACTATAAAAAAACAAAAAAAGAGGGATACTATGGAATTTGAAACAACAACCTGCATTTCAAACAAACACATTCAAATAATTAACTATTATGCAGAAATGTGCGACATGCCATTAAGTAAATTTCTTGTTTCATTAATTAATTATGCTGCAGTGCATGAAAAGAGAAAATTGAAACCATTTACGCATGTACAGTATAGAAAGCGCTCCGGTTTGACATGGCAACGGGTGCATCTTTACCTTTTGTATCATGAATATGAATTTTTGCTTGATATGAAGAAGCTCTGGAAGATGAGCGTGGCGCATCTTATTGAATATTGCATCGAGAATGTGCTTGTAGAATTTGTTGAAGCTCTTTCAAAGGAAGAACACAACTATAGTTATCGTTTTATGCACTACACGTTTGACTTTTCATATGTAAAAAATATGCCAGCATATCGATGTATATGGGGTGTACCCCCCGAAATGCTGGCAAAAACATAAAAAAACCATAAGAAAAACTTAAAACTTTACAAAGCCTGTTCAAGCGCTTCAATAATATCATCTACATGTTCTATCCCTACCGATAGACGTATCAAATCCGGTGTTATACCTGCCTGGCGCTGTTGTTCCTCCGATAGCTGTGAGTGTGATGTGCTTGCAGGATGTAACACCAAGCTCTTTGCATCACCCACATTTGCCAGATGGGAAAATAGCTTCACTGAATTTATAAACTTCACGGCGCTTTCATATCCACCTTTGATGCCAAAGACTACCATACCACCAAAGCCATTTTTAAAATAGCGGGAAGCCACCTTATAGGAACTATCGCCCGGTAAACCTGGATAGCGTACCCATGCCACATTTTTATGGCTTTGCAAAAATTGTGCAACTTTGAGTGCATTTTCGCTGTGCCGCTGCATCCTCAATGGGAATGTTTCAAGCCCCTGCAAAAAAATCCATGCATTGTCCGGCGAGATTGCAGCACCTAAATTACGCAGCGCAACAAGCCTCATACGCAGTATAAAGGCAATAGTATTTGCCTCCCCCAGATCATGGGCAAAGCGCATGCCATGGTAACCTGCATCTGGTTCGTTGTAGAGTGCAAACTTTTCGTCAGTCCAATCAAAGTTACCGGCATCAACTACTATACCGCCAATAGCAGTACCATGCCCCCCTAACCACTTAGTAAGCGAATGCACAACAACATTTGCTCCGTAATCAATGGGCCTGAAGTGATACGGCGTTGCAAAGGTATTATCAACTATGAGTGGCAGATGATATTTTTGTGCTATTGAAGCAACCCTTTCAAAATCAGGTACACCCAGGGTTGGATTGCCAATTGATTCAATAAAGATGGCGCGCGTTTTTTCGTTGACTTCTTTTTCATACGCATCGTAATCATTGTAGGGCACCATTTTGCAGGTTATACCAAACTGTGGCAGTATGGCATCAAACATGGTGTAGGTACCACCATATAGATTGCTTGCACTGATAAACTCATCCCCAGCTCTGCATACATTAATAATGGCATAAAATATTGCCGATGTGCCTGATGCAAGCGCCAGTGCAGCCCTACCACCCTCAAGCATGGCCACACGTTCTTCCAGCACATCCTGCGTTGGATTCATGATGCGCGTATAAATGTAGCCTTTTTGTTTCAGTGCAAAAAGGTCTGCCCCATGCTGTGTTGAATCAAACACATACGAACTTGTGCGATACACCGGAACAGCACGCGCTTTTGTAGCATCAATGCTCTGACCCCCATGAAGGGCAATGGTTTCAATGTGATTTTGTTTTGGCATAATTTTTCTCCCCTTAATCAAATAGCCATGTACTTACATAGCGTTCGCCAGAGTCTGGCAATAGTACAACTATTGTTTTTCCCTTGCTATCATGACGATGAGCAATTGTCAGTGCTGCCCACATGGCAGCACCGGCAGAAATACCGGCAAGGATACCCTCATCTTTTGCCAATTTTTTGGCGATAGTTCCGGCATCAGTCTCATCAACAGTTACTATCTCATCAATAACTGATTGGTTTAAGACTGCTGGTATAAAACCTGCTCCAATTCCCTGAATTTTATGAGGACCAGGTTTTCCTCCCGATAATACCGGTGATTTAGCTGGTTCCACAGCAACTATTCTTACCGATGGCTTTTGCTTTTTAAGCACCTCACCAACACCAGTGATAGTACCTCCTGTACCAACACCAGCTATAAAAATGTCAACCTCACCTTTTGTATCATTCCATATTTCCATTGCTGTAGTTTTACGATGTATCTCCGGGTTTGCCGGGTTGTTAAACTGCTGCGGCATAAAAGCATTTTTGGTTTTTGTAACTATCTCCTCCGCTTTTTCAACTGCACCACGCATACCAAGTGCACCATCAGTGAGTACAATTTCCGCACCAAGCATTGCAAGTAACTTACGGCGCTCTATGCTCATGGTATCAGGCATTGTCAATATAAGCCGATAACCCTTGACAGCTGCTACAAATGCAAGCGCAATTCCCGTGTTGCCACTGGTGGGTTCAACAATCACCGAATCAGGATTAAGTAAGCCCTTACTTTCAGCATCAGCTATCATAGCATAGCCAATACGGTCCTTGACGCTTGACAAAGGATTGCGCGACTCAACCTTTGCATAAAGATTAACGCCATCAGGTACTAGTTTATTAATCTTTACCAGTGGTGTATTGCCAATGGATTCTATAATTGTAGTGTATTGCATAGTACTATCTCCTTTTCATCATTTCAAATTTCGTATACACAACCAGAAGAATGCTTATATTCATCAACCATGTCCTGCAATGTAATGCCATCCAGAACCTGCATTATTGCTTCATCTGTCTTTTTCCAGATTGTGCGTGCTACACAATCGACATTTCGTTTGCACACTTGTGGGTTTTCAGCACATTCAACCAGAGATACATCGCCTTCTAATTTTTCCACAATCATGCGTATGGTTATCTGTGATGGGTGCTTTGCCAGCATGTAGCCACCATTGGCACCGCGCACTGACTGTAATAGCCCTGCAGATTTCAACGGGATTACCAGCTTACTTAAATATTTAAACGATATCCCCTGCATCTTTGCTACTTCTTTCAAAAAAACAGGACCCTGATTAAATTTAAGTGCAAATTCAAACATCATCCTGACACCATATCTGCTTCTTGTTGATAATCGCATTGTTTACTTCCTTACTTATTTGCTACTATTATGACCTTTTTGGTAGTATTTCACACAATATTAAATTGTCAAGAAATTTTATTATTTTTTTTACATTATTTTAGTTAGTTTATTGTTTTATTTTTTTTCATAGTGGATTTATAAAGTTAATGTTCATGCTTTGACCCTTAAATTTATATACGATAGTTATCACACATAACCTATTTGTGGGGTCAGAGGAATCCGGCTTTTTACAAAAATACCGCTACCTCTTGCCACTTCCTGATTTTGAGAATCATACAGAATTGCTTCAGCAATATATTGACTACTAGATGACATTACTACGTTGCCAACTGCCTTGACATATCCATCCATTACAGGGCGCTCAAGATATAGTGTAAATGATGTTGTGAGTACAAAAACATCTTCTACCAGGGAATTAACCGCAAAAAAAGCTGCATTATCAAGAGCAAGAAAATACATTGCCCCGTGGAGAGCATTGGCAGCATGATGGAGTTCTTTTTTGACTGGTAGAAATATTTCTGCCTTTCCTTTTTCAATATGTACTCGTGCACCTGTAAGCTGCACTATTGGAGCCGAATGCATTAAATTTTCTAATTTTCTAAAATGTTCATTTTTCATAGATACCATCTATTAATTATTTTTTAAAATCCAATAATATTCTAAAATATTTTCTGCATTTGCTATAGCATTTACATCACCATAGGGTTTTACCATTTTACATAAAAAATTGTTTAAACTGGTATATATTACGTATAAATATATTTCGTATACGTACTATGTCAAGTAAAAATTTATTACGCAATATTTCAATTCAACTTCTACACCCATCCCTCAATGGAATAACGCTTGCGGTATATTGCATCGTAGCTCATAAACTTTGCTACCCTTGTGGCAAAACTATCTCCTAACTGCATAAAATACTCATGATGATCTATTGGTACTCCTACATCGGCATTTTCATCTAAATTTGCCTGTATGCTGCTATAGTGGTATTTTGTAGGGTCAGAGCATAGGTTTTTCCGTACCGGATTATACGCCAAATACCACAACAACCACAATAAATAGTGAAACCCATCTTTGGCAAATTCTACAATACTATCCTTATACCGCTCATTCCAGAATGGTCCAGTCCTTCCGGTTAGCTTATTATACAATTCTGCAAACCGCGCTTTTATATACTGCATAATGCGCCCTATAGGTGCTCCATCATCTACCGTGTGGATGACTAAATGGATGTGATTGTCCATAATACAGTAGGCAATAAGCTTAAACGGGTATTTTTCTTTTGCTCTGCGTAAAATTTCCACAAAACAGGCTTTAAAGTAGTCTTCTTCTAACATATTTCGCCACTCTATGCTGCGGGAAGTAATGTGATAGGTAAGACCGGGCATCTGTACACGCAATTTCCGTGCCATACGTATTCCTCCTATAAGTATAGTAATATGCTATTACGCTTCTGCTGTATACAACGCTTTTGGTGGGAAAAATTAAAAGGAATTGGGAAAAATTTTGTACTTTTTGATAAAAAAATTTAAAAACATGGGGTCAGAGCGTCATAAAAGAGCTTAATAAACAGGATAGGTAATAAATATAGGGTCAAATCATACTATCTTCACAACCCCATCACAACTTCATGCAAACCCCGAAGGGGTGATATTATTGTAAGGGGTCAGAGCCTCACCCTCCCCATCTTTGCGATCTCTATGTGAAACAAAAATTAATCATCTTGCTGAGAATACAGAGTACACAGAGTGGTGGGGTCAGAGCATTATAAGTAGATCCTGAATCAAGATCAGGATGACTTGTTGCCTATACGTCATTCCGGGCTTGACCTGGAATCTCTTGTTCCCACTAATGAGTTCCTGAATCACGTTCAGGATAACCGCACTGAATCATTCCTGAAATAAATTCTGGACATGGTTCAGGATGACACGCTATTATTTACTACAAAATCTCTAAGGGGTGAAATTATTGTAAGGGGTCAGAGCTATTCATGAATATACTAACTATCCAACGATATGCAAACAACGGCTTTGGAATAGGATTTATTGATGGTAAAACCGTATTTGTTCCCTATAGCGCTGTGGGTGATACTGTTGCTGTTACTATCACTCGCCAAGCAAAAAACTACTGCTTTGCTTCAATTACCGATATCATAACCCCTTCACCCATTCGTATTAGGCCCCAATGTCCAGTATTTACTCACTGTGGCGGATGCGATTTTCTTCACATTCCGTATAAAGAAGAACTTTCAATAAAAAAAGACTTATTCCAGAATACCTTGACACACATTGGTGGTCTTCCACACCATATACTGCCAGAAATTGAGCTAATCTACAGTGAACGATTCCATTACAGAAGCCACGCCACCCTTCAATCAGATGGTACGCATATAGGCTTTTATAAGAAGGATTCTCATAATGTTGAGCCAATTCCAGCACAGGGTTGCTTACTTCTCCATGAAGAATTAAATACGTACATACTCAGCAAATCGTGGGATAGCTACACTAACAACTCCATCAAAATTGCTATCGATGCGCAGGGCATTCTATGCTCTGACCCCACTACAGTTATAACAGAACAGGAATGTGGCATCACCTATACACGAAGTGTTAATACATTCTTTCAGGCAAATAGATTTCTTAGAAGCAAGATGCTTCTTGTTGTTGACGAACTATCGCAAAGTTTTACATCATTTCTTGATGCAGGATGTGGTGTTGGCTTTTTCAGTATATATGTAGCCAAACGGATGCAAGGCACTGGTATTGATACTAATATCCAGAGCATTGAATGGGCAAAACACAATGCAAAACATAATAACGTAAATGTAGATTTTCACACAATTAGCATTGAGAACTATCACCCCTTTAAACATGACCATAAATGTGTTATCATTGACCCACCTCGTCAGGGCATATCAAAGAGGGGAAGAAAGACTATTGTTGCAATGAATCCTGCAGGCATTATATATGTTTCCTGCAATCCTGTAACCTTTGCCCGTGACGTCAAAAGCTTTATTGACAGTAACTATCGCTTACAAAAATTATTTATTATTGATATGTTCCCGTGCACTCATCACACCGAAGTAATTGGGTTTTTGACAAAATAGACTACTTCAAAGCGAACGTCAATCCCTGCACAAACGTCATGCGCTCTTTGCCAATAGTATCAGGAATGGGTGGGAAAGGTGAAGCGCTGTGTATTGCCTTAAGCGCAGCATCATCTAAAAGTGCTGAACCTGAAGAACGTATCATCATAGCCGATAGTAGATTGCCATTTTTATCTATGGTGAATTTAATATAGGTTTTTCCCTCAATACCGTCCTTGCGTGCTGTAGCTGGATATACTAATGCTTCCTGAATACGCTGCCGTATCATATCTGTATATCGCATGGTTATACTCTGGCTGTCCTCATTGGATACCATATACTGTGATGCCATGATACCACCCTGCTTAACAGGCTTTGTAGGATTATTCTTTAGCCTGGTTGTATCACCGGCATTTTCAACATGTGGCAGCATTGTATATGTATGCATGGTAACATTCAATGTGTGTTGTTGCATATCCACGGTGCTGCCTCCAAACGACACACAAAGAAAAAAACCATGCACAACAACTGAAATAAAGAATGCATAATATACAATGTTTCTATTTTTGTGAGGCATTATTTTCTTCCATGCTTGTTGCTATCACCAGGTCTTTAACCTGTGTTTGCTTTATGATATCAATTACCTGCACCACCATGCCAAGTTGTACCGTTTTATCGGCTTTCAGGATAATAGTCTTTGAAGCAGCCGATAGTGTGGAAAGCATTTCTTTAAGTGCTGAAAGCTCAACCTTTGTGGCATTGCAATAGATGGCATTACTACCAGTAATATATATCTCAATATTGTTTCTTTGCACAGTAACAGCCGAATTTGCTTTGGGCAACGACACTTCAATACCAGGATTGGTAACATAATATGACGTGAGTGCAAAAAAAAGTAATAGCTGGAACACAACATCAATAAGCGGTGCTATATTCAAATCAATCACCACCTTCTTTCTTCGTTCAATAAAAAGCCTTTCAGCACTCATTGCTTTATAACCTCTAACATATCGCTGATTAACTCCTTTAGCGCACCGGTAATATCATCAATCCTGTCTTCAAAATAATGGTAGGCAATAATGGTGGGAATAGCAACAATCAATCCAGCTGCTGTGGTTATCAGCGCTTCCCATATACCACCAGCCAGTGCTGATGGATTGACCTGTCCCTGCATATTCTGAATGCCCATGAACACCTTTATCATCCCGGTAACTGTCCCCAAAAGGCCCAAAAGTGGTGCAATATTGCCAATTATAGCAAGCCAGTTTAACCGCTGTTCTAAGTTGCGAACATAAAACGTGGCAAATCGTACTAACTTATGCTCAGCCTCATGCAATTCATAGTCTATGGTATAATCTTTTTCTAGATCCAGGACACAAGCCATATCCTTAACTATACCGGGGCATTCTGGAATAGTTTCTTTATTCAATGCATTCGCAATAAACTGCTGTTTAAAAATATTAATCGCATTCCATACATATGGTCGGGACTTTAGTAATACATATAACCGTTCTATAAATATTGCCAGTGACAAAACTGAACATAGCAAAATGGGCCACATTACCGGGCCACCCTTTTGGAATATAGCAAACATACCCGTTACTCTTTTTTACATTTTTGCTACTACATAAATAGTATAGTAAAATTTTGACAACTTATTTATAAATTTTTTAAAATTTTGTATTATTGTTATTATATATAATCCCTTATCACATGCATAATATTATAGTAAATAAGGGAACTTCTAAAAAAATGTTTTTTGGGGATTACCCCTTGTGGGCACAAATAATAGGATAAATCCGCTTTTTATTACATGAATAATTTCAGAAGAAAGCAGTTTTTTAAGGTGCCCATAATTTGTACTAGTAAACAATTTTTTTGTATCTAGTACATACATTTCTAATGCACCTTTTGTAATTATTGTGTTGGGCAATTGTATTTATGTAATATTTATTGCATTTTTAATGTTTTATTACTATTCATGGCAAGTATTCATTTTATATAAATAAGTATATTTTAATAAAAATATAAAAAAATGTATTGAAAAAATTACCAGTAATGATTTATATTGAATATGGTATAGGCAAGTGTAATGGGTGATATATTCTATACACCATATTCTGGAGTATGTATAAAAAACGCAAACATCTTTTAAGGTTTACTAAGGAGTTGCATATGGCAGCTATAAAGGAAAAAATTATTATAAAAAATACAACCAGGAAAGGGCGGAAAAAATCATCATATTTACCACCTGATTATAAAACATTGCAAGAAGTTATTGATGGAATTGAACGTGACTACATCCTGCATACCCTGGAACTAACTAACTGGAATCTTCAGAAAACCAGTAGGGTTTTGGATATTGCGCGTAACACACTGAAAGCTAAAATGAAGAAATATAATATTGATCTGCAATAGTTTCATCTACAATAAAGCAAAAACAATGAAACCTGAAATGATCAATAATCCCAAAAGTAGTGCGATGTAAACAAATAGCATATTTTCATTACTTTCTTCCTTTTTCTGTTCTTGTTTATCCGTTTCAATCTTTACATTTTCTTCTTCTATTATTTTAACCAGTACATTTTTTGCCACAAGAGCATATATTGCATAGCCACCAGTTGAAAGCGAGACCTTTTCTTTAATCCGAGCCTTCACCGGAAGGTATTGTCCATCACTGGTTATTGCGTTGAACATACGTGCAATCTTATCGGATACAGGGTCTTTGCCACTGAGCATCACTGTAATCTTTTCCCCCGCTTTTATATCATTGATATATTTACCTTTAACAGGGGACACAATAACAGAACCGGGAATAACATATTCTACCTGTGCTTCAATTTCGCGCATTTTTATCTCATCGGGGCTAAGCTCCTCTTGCTTTTGCTCCTGTTCTCCTGGCAATTCCATTGGTATATTTTCAACTTCCAGGGTTAAAGAAGATGTTTTGTCTATCTCAATCTGGCATTCTGCATTTTGTGAAAAATATTTACCTATAATTTCCTCAAATAATTCTGAAACAAGCTGGATATTTTGAGCTTTGGCTGGTTCATATATATCATACCCTTCTATTGCATCAGCTAAATGATTGGTAAACTTATACGAATCTTCTGTAGCTCCACCTAAATCACCAACAATATCACCAAATAAATTATAAAATTGCTTCCATGCATCAAAAATGCGAATTTTATTGTAAATATCACTATATGAGGTTACCAGTGAGTTAATATTAATTATATAATTATATTCAACATTCAGGAAAATATAAAAAGCACCTACTTTGCCCGCCTTAAACCTTCCCTTAATAACAGCAACATCCTGCAAAATTCCTGCAGCCATCTGGCGGGCTTTTTCCAGATTCCCATTTGTATATTTTAAAGCCTTGTTTATAAGCTGGGTCTGATCATTGAATGAATCATATTGGGTATTATCTGACATTTATACTTCAACCTCTTCGTCAGCTAAACTTTTTTCAATTATTTCATATTTTTTCTGGGGAGTTAATCCAATAATACGTTTAATGCACTGAGTAACCTGCTCTTTATAGTGAGAAGGAACCTCCAGTATGAAATAACCATTTTCCAGATTATTTATAATATGAACTTTATTCTCCGGAATTTTCAACCCCAAAAGTGGGCCATAAAATTTTATAATATATTCGGGTGATATGTATTTGACAAATAACCTGGAAACACCCATCTTTATTCTTCTAACTGGCTTGTACTGCTGGTATTTGGTTTTTATCAATTCATCAAATGATGAAGGGTTTTTGGCAATAATAACGGCAATGGTACCTTCCTGAGATTCAAGAACCTGCATATAGCTATAAAGATTCTTATATGAAGCTAAAAGCCCAAATAATGAATCATCTTCACTTTCTTTCTTTTTAATAATCTGTTTCATGGTAGTATAGATATTACCTGATTAAATTAATCCGGCATAATCACAATTTATTCAATTATACAGGAAGTTATTTATTTATCAAGTATTTTACTAAATAGCATGGAATACATTGTCATTATCTATCTTTCTTACTGCACGCATTTCATACAAACGCATCAGGCAATTTTGTGCTTCGGTTTCTGATACATGCAAAAATGACGCAATATCAACGCCAGTTGCCTGTTTGTTTATGACACAGTATTCAATGATATCCTTTTCCATTTCTGATACAGATCCCAACGCATGACATCCATTTTTACATAATCTATCGGTCATAACTATATACCGCTTTTGATCATGAGTCATTCTAATCACCTGATCAACAATATATTCCACATTATCAGTTATATTGACTAACTTGATATAAAATGGAAAAGTATTTGTTTGCGATAGTTCTAATAAAGGTACAATGCACTCATCAACAAATGAAGCATCAACTGAGCGTATGCCATCAAAATCAATGATTACCACTTCATGTTGGGCAAGATGTTTTAGCTTTTCTTGAATTTTCTGAAATAACAATTTGCCAATATACCGTGTAAACAAATCAGTGCTTTTACGCGTTATGGCAACTGCTGTTGCTAATTTTTTTATTTCAATTACCATTATTTCATCCAATAAGTGTGATTGAAAACTGTGTACCTGGAAAAGATGGGCAATCATCTTTCAGAAATATATAACTCCCTCTTGATGAACGGCGATGATGTAAAACACTGATATACGCATTTTCTGAACGTAAAAAAATTGAACCTTTCAGTTGTTCCATAATGGCATTAACCTGGCACAAACCATATCCATAGCGGCGTTTACTTGAAAGTGGTGTTGTTAAAACAGTTTGCAGCAACTTTGCATTGGACAATGTTTTAATTTCAGGCATATATTCAAATGTTCCCGGTATTCCAATACCTGAATCAACAATAGCTATTCGGAATATGCGCTCATTTAAATACATATAGCTCTGAATGGCAATAAACCCTGAATCTAAACTGTGTTCAAAAATATTCTGGCATATTTCTGAAATGACGGTAACAAGATAATCCACCATGGTTAACGTCAACCAGTGTTTTAAAATGACAAGGGCTCGCTTTCTGAAAGTAGCTATAACTTTTGCAATAACTTTAACACTTTCCTTTTCTTTCCCCGGTATTTCAATAACCTCAAGCAACCGTGAGGAAGCCATGCTTCGCCTCAGCTGTTTGTGCTTATCCAGTGTTTCTTCACAATCAAATATAGTATGAGCAAAGAAATCCATCCTTGCCATATACTGCAATATTTGTGACGGGATGCGATGCAAAGTCAACTTGTTCCCTGTTAATCGCAGGTAATTTCGACCAATAAGAAGCAAACATAATAATGAATAAGGGTCAATAAAAGTCACATGAGACAAATCAAGCCCTTTAGCTTTCTGATTGATTATATGCTGGTACAGGGCAATAACCGATTCAAAGCTGAAAGGGTCCTTACATTGATCAGGAAGTTGAATGATAGCCACTGATCATCCTTTACGTAAAATTTAAGAAAATGAGGACGTAACTATTCCTTATGTATAATAATCGACATTTTATCATCATTTTTCACTATTTATTCCCAAATGATGCTTGCATGGATATATTAATGAGTGTATTGGTATACTAATCGCAAACTATCTGAAGCGTATTAAAAAAGAATAAAAGTGGGTAATGCATATGTTACAGGATAATGAGATAGAAATTTTAATTGCCAAACTACGAAATAAATACGATGAATATGCACATAAATATAACCCCCGCTGGTTTAACAAAGAGGCATTTGAAGAGCGCTTACAGTCTGCACTGCGAAACAAAATTGATCTAGAAGCTTTTATTATAGCTGAAATTGCCCATTTTGAAACAATACGAAAGCGTTATGAGGAGAAAAAAAGTGAAAGCAGTTTCAGTAAAAAAGTTGATGTGCTCATTGAAGAATTGACCGCAAAAATTAAAAAATATCCAAAGATTGAATTCCACCCAAAAGCACATTTTGAGATTATGCATATGTATGGTGCATGTAATGAGTTGCTTGAGCTTTATTTCCCTGTTTTATGGATTATCCTTGATGACCATAGCAAACTGTATGAATTTGAGCAGCAGTTACAGTATGTATCTTCATATAATCCAAAACGTTTTTCAAAACGAATTGAAGACCATATAGCACTTTTACGGAGACCATCTGTTACGTATATAGAAATTGAAAAAGACAAAAATGAATATTTAAAAGAATGTGCTTTCCTCCTGCACCAGATATTCCAATGGCTATCTGATATCCTGTTATATGTTAGCAATGGTAATCACATATCATTTTCAAAGCTTTACGTAAGCCAGGAAAAACGAAAAAAAATTATAGCACAATTTCAGGGTGACACAGCCCCATCAGCAATAAGAAAAATTCAAGCATATATAGCTGGTATAATAGAAGACTTTAGACTACAGGCTTTTAAGAAAAGTTAAATTTTTTTAAAGCAAATTAACGTGACGTCATCTTCTAATGGTGCATACTCAGTGAACTCATACATACTTCCACATATCGAGTGTAACAATTCTACCAGGTTTTCATGTGCATTTGTAACTATTGTATCTTTTAACCGTTGATCTCCATACAGAGTTTTTAAGGCAGGATTCATGGATTCGGTTAAACCATCAGTATATAAAAACAACATATCGCCACTTTGCATCGTAATTGTATTATCCTGGTAATCCATGTCATCAAAAACCCCTAACAACCCACCGGTATTGGGTAACTCTTCAATGGTGTGGGAATTATGCTTATAATAGTATAGTGGAGGATGACCACCAGATGTATAAAATATTCTACCATCGGGATATAGTCTGCAAATTACTGCTGTTCCAAAGTAATATAACCCTTTGCCATCAGCAATCATCTGCCGGTTAACCTTATACAACACTTTAGCCGGGGATTGTTCATTGAAGCTGAATGTGCGGATAAGTGTACGCATTGCATTACCAATGTAAGACGATGCTATCCCATGGCCGGATACATCACAAAGGACAATCTGGTAAACACCTTTTTCAATATAAAATCCATCAAAAAAATCACCTGAGATATCTTCCGCTGGCAGAAATGTTGAGGCTATTTCATATCCATTTATGTTTCTGAATTTTGGTAATTGTGCAACTTGTATCTGCCGTACTTTTGATATTTCATCACGATATATTTTATTTTGCTTCTGAACATACTCGTAAATCTCAGTTCTGCTTATTATGACTCTTATGATTTCTGCTAATAATCCAATAAGATTTTTTTCATCCGGAGTGTAAGGAACATTACTGACAAAAAATACATATCCATACTGCTGCAGGGATATGCTGGCAATATATACTTGAGTAGTGGATTCAAAGAAAAATGAAACAGGTTCAATAGCATTTTGAGTAATAACCCTGTGAAGTTTAGGAATAAGGGATTGCCAGGATTCATGTGAAATTAATTTTAATACTGTATATTTCCCTGTCTTAAGCTTATTAAATATAAATAATCCATCTAGTTGAATAATATATTTAATATGGAGGAACAATGCTACAAGAGTATCAATGTCATCAATTTTAATACACTTTTTAATAAAATCATTCAGTTGTAATAATCGATTTTTTATATCTTTTTGATATTCCAATGAATGCTCAAGCTTTCGCTTAATCTCAATCATCAGAGCACATCGGCGTAATTTTGAAAATAGTATAAACTTGTTAAAAGGCTTTATGATATAATCCATAACGCCAATGCTGTATGCCCTGATCAAAGTTTGTTCATCGTTTGTAGCTGTCAATATATACAGGATAACATCTTCATACTGATTCTGGCTTCTGATCCATTTACACACATCAAGGCCATGTGCATCTGGCAAATGTAAATCTATAATTGCAATATCAGGGTTAAATTCTTCTATAACTTCCTGGAACTGGCCAAACGATGTTGTAGTTTTAACATTATAGCCAGCTAACATTGAAGCAAGCATCTTGCCAATGAAGGGGTCATCATCCAGAACAAGAATTCGTATTGGTTCAACATCCATATCATTTCCCTTAAATTATACAATGAATTGTATATCCTCAATACAGTTTTTTCAAGTGTATTTTTTAGGTTACATATTTAACAAATAATCAGCAATAATTCCTTAAAAAATTTCATAATGAATATAGTGTACACCCCAGCCGCCGAAGGCGGCGGGGGTGTACACTATTTTATATTTTATTCAAATTTCCACATTTAGGAATAATTAGTGACAAATAATCATCATTTTCTTTGTGTGCTCATTAAAGCTTTTTACTATGGACTAAAACTTCCCACAGTATTCTTAAATAGAACATATTGAGCAAATTGTGCCCATTGTTTGAAGGCGGGGTAATCTATACTTTTCATGAATACTTTGATAGGGAAGTTTCATAAAAGTTAGATTCCATACATCCATCTACAAATATCATATTAAAAGCAATTCTTTTCCATGAAATACATTATATTACCTGCAACGGTATATATGGCAGCCTGAGATATAATAGCATGAACTATCGCCAAAATACAAAAAGTTTTGTTGAAAATATTTACTGGCTGATGTACATAGTATTATAGACTTGTCCTTAGCAATTTTCTACACCACATAAAATGCAGTAAGTATTTATTATTTTTGTGGAGGTAACACTATGGTGTATGTGTACAGCATTATTATAATTATTATTGTAATTCTTTTCAAGAGGATGATAAAGATTGTCCCTCGTGATTCTATCTGCATTATTGAAAAAAAACTCAAATATCATAAAACGTTACTGCCGGGATTACATATTATCAGCCCGTTTGTTTCTGCGCGGATTGTTCCCGTTGAAAAAAGGGAGGGGGTACCGGTATCACAGGAAATAGAATTTGGCGATAGCTCCAAACAAAAACTAACAGTCAGGACAACATTCTTGTTATGGGATCCCTATACACCGTTTTTTACCTTTGAGAAGTTAGACCAGGAAATGAGCAATAAGGCATTCCAAGAACTGTCAAAATGTGCCGCTGGTTATACCAAACAGGAATTTGAAAAAAATTTTGATGTCGTAAAACAAAAATGTCTTGAATCATTAAATCAGTTTGGAAAAGAGTACGGTATTGAATTTACAAGCTTAGATATTTCAGAATGATTTCAGTTCAAAATTTAGCTAAACGATTTGGCAGCACACTTCTTTTTGAAGATGTCACCTTTACAATCGGCAGTAAAGAAAAGGTAGGGCTTGTTGGTCGCAACGGACTGGGAAAGACAACGTTGCTTAAAATCATTGCTGGCATTGAACAGCCTGATGAAGGCAGTGTGTCTGTACCACGCCATTACACCATTGGCTATATGTCACAGCAGCTTTATTGTACAAAACCGCTGGTCCGCGATGAAGCGCTATCGCTTTTGCCTGAATCCGAGCAGCATGAATACTGGCGTGCTGAAAAAATTTTATCGGGGCTGGGATTTACCACCAGTGACATGCTAAAAAGGGTGGATGAACTTTCAGGTGGATTTCAGGTACGCCTGCAGCTAGCAAAAACCCTTATACTGAACCCTGATATGCTGCTACTGGATGAGCCAACCAACTACCTTGATATTACTTCTATCCGCTGGTTAGCTAGTTTTTTACAAAACTGGTCAGGTGAGCTTCTATTTATTACGCATGACAGAGGTTTCATGGATTCCATTGTTACCCACACTCTTGGGATTCATCGCAACCGGATAAAAAAAATAAAGGGCAATACCCAGCAATTCTATGAGCAAATTGCACTTGAAGAAGAAATATATGAAAAAACCCGCATCAACGATGAGCGCAGAAAAAAAGAAATAGAAGAATTTATTTCACGATTCAGGGCAAAAGCACGGCTTGCCAACCTGGTACAGTCTAGAATCAAGACTATAGAAAAGATGCAAAAAAGAGAAAAGCTAATACCATTAAAAAATCTGGATTTTGAATTCAGGTACAAGCCCATAACAGCAAAATATGTTGTGCAGGTTGATTCTATTTCATTTGGTTATGATGAAACACCTTTAATACACAACCTTTCATTTTCGGTAGCTTCCGGCGATAGAATCTGCATAATAGGCCCAAATGGCAAAGGGAAAACCACACTGTGCAAACTCCTTGCAGGCAGCCTGCAGCCTCAATCAGGAACTATCACCAAAGCATTAGGTGTTGAAACAGGATATTTTGAGCAAACAAATATTTCAACATTAAACCCCAATGCTACCATAGAAGATGAGATTTTCTACAGCGATCCTGATAACAACAAACAGCTTGCACGCAATATATGCGGCTCTCTTCTTTTTGAAGGTGATGATGCATTAAAACCTGTGTCGGTTCTTTCAGGCGGTGAAAAGAGCCGGGTTCTGTTGGGGAAAATTCTGGTTAAGCCAATAAATCTTCTTATACTGGATGAGCCGTCTAATCACTTAGACATGGAAGCCTGCGATGCATTGCTTACGGCTATCGACAGCTTTGAAGGCGCTGTGATACTGGTTACCCATAATGAACTTTTCCTTCGAGCTATCGCACAGCGATTAATCGTTTTTCAAAATAATACCATAAGCATTTTTGAAGGCGATTACGAACGCTTTCTGGAAAAAGTAGGCTGGATTTCAGAATCAGATACATCAAAGGCAGATAATACAGAACAGTCTGAAGGCAAGCTCAACAAAAAAGAATTACGAAGGATTCGTTCACAATTACTGCAGCAAAAGCAGAGTGAATGCAGACCATTGCAGCAGCGCATTGAGCATATTGAAAATGAAATCATGCATTACGATAATCTTTTAAAACAATATAATGCTGATATTATCATTGCATCACAATCACAGAAGAGCAGTGAAATTCAGCGTTTATCCATTGAAATTAATAAACTGGAAAAAACATTGAGCAGCTTGTATGATGAACTTGAAGAACTTATGGAATTGCATGAAGAAAAGAACCGCCACTATGATAGATTAATTCAGGAATATGCATAATAAAGGAGTAAAAATTTTTCAGTAATAATTCCTTAAAAAATTTCATAATGAATATAGTGTACCCCCCCGCCGCCGAAGGCGGCGGGGGGGGTACACTATTTAATATTTTATTCAAATTTCTACATTTAGGAATAATTAGTGAAATTTTTTCACTAATTTTACTTACTATTGCTTTTTGTTTTTTAAGCTTTTAACTGCATTTTCAATAACATTGCGCAACTCATCAGGAGTGAATGGCTTGGGGATATAATCAAAAGCTCCTGCCTTCAATGCCTGCCGTGCTGTTTCAACCGTTGCATAACCGGTAAATATAATGACAATTACCTCCGGGTACCTTTTTTTTATTTCCTCTAATAGCTGCATGCCATCCATGCCCGGCATCATGAGATCGGTAACAACAATATCATATTTCTTTTTTTCAAGATTATCCAGCGCAGTTTGCCCTGAATATGCGGTTTCAATTTCATAGTCCAGTTTCTGCAGCACTCTGAGGCAGCTTTTGAGTACTATATCCTCATCATCTACTATCAGAATTTTAGCAAGAATATCTTTCATGGTTCACACCTTTCATGTTTTTTGAAATACTGCATATTCTTCCTTATTTTTAGACAGTGGGAATGTAATGGTAAAAATTGTGCCCTTCCCTATCTCACTTTGCACATCAATATTACCATGGTATCGTTTAATAATACCATAGGTTACAGCAAGACCAAGCCCGGTACCCTTCCCCTGTTCCTTTGTTGTGAAGAACGGATCAAATATTTTATCTAAATGATCCTCCTTGATGCCTATTCCAGTATCCGAAACAATGATGGTGATACTATCGTTATGTAAATTATATTGTGTCTTCACTGTCAATGTGCCTCCCTGTGGCATTGCATCCGCTGCATTCATTGCTAAGTTATTAATAACCGACTTAAACTGATTTTCATCTATATACATATCAGGCACATCAGGATCCAGTTCTTTATTAATGACAATATTGTGGAAGTTAACATGCTTCTCAAGAATCAGAAGAACTTCATTTATAAGAATATTTATATTAGTCCGTTTGATATCAGGTTTTGTTGAACGAGCAAAATCTAAAATATTACGCACTATATCCCTGCATCGTAATGTTTCCTTAATAATTACTCTTAAGTCTTCCTCAAAATCAGTATCCTTCAAATCTTCCAGTAACAGTGAGCTGTAGGTAAGAATGGCCGTAAGGGGGTTATTTATTTCATGAGCAATGCCTGATGCAAGTCTTCCAAGTGAGGCTAACTTTTCAGATTGCAATATCTGGTTTTGCGTTTGTTCTTTCAGCTTTCTATCTCTTTCTTTGATTGCATCAATCATCTGGTTAAATGTATAACACAAATATCCTATCTCATCTTCGCTTTCTATCTCAATGTGTGCGTCATAGTTTCCATTTATAACCGATTCTGAAGCCTTCACCAAAGTGCGTACAGGCTGAATTATCATGTTTAAAAGATACAGTGAAATCCCCACAGCAACAATTGCAATTAAAATTGTTATCACCGCAAAATTAACCGTTGAACTTGTCTTAATCTCATCAAATTTTTTTTCAAGTATCCCAACATAAAGAATACCAATGGGCTTATGATATACATTTAATAGTGGCTTATACGCAGATATATACCAGTTATTAACCACAAATGCTTTATCCCACCAGACCTTTCCCTGCAAAATGACCTTATTGTATACTTCCTCTGAAAGCAGTGTTCCAATTGCTCGTGAACCATCAGGCTTTTTTACATTGGTGCATACTCTGACATCATCCAGGAATATTGTTGAAGTACCAACCTCAAGTCCCCCAATCTTTTCATCTTTGAATACCAGTTCTTTTATCTGGTCTACTATCCCGTTATAATTATTTAAAATCCTTACGCCATAAATAATACCAATAAAATTATTATTATAAAATATGGGGATAGTTGCTCGTATTGCCAGTGCATCAACAACCTTTGTCCGTTCAACTTTTCTTGATTTAGGAGTTGGTACAATATCAATAATTACTTTTTTGGCTATTACTTCTCCTTCACGCTCAAGATGTTTATGGGTAACAATATCTGTTCCCTCACATGGTGCCTTATTTTTTAATACATACGAAATATGGTTATCATCGGAAACATCATCACCAAATGAATAATTATTTGCTCGGGCAATCACCTTCCCATGAGCATCCGTAATATTGACAATATCAATTCCCAATTCCTTCTGCACTTCTTTGCATTTATTTATTAATACCTGCCGGTTATTATGCATAATTGCCAATTGAATATATTCTAACAGAGCAATATGCTTGAGCATCTTGCTTTTAAGAGCAACTCTGCTATTATAAATAAAATCAGCTGTGTCTAAATCCTTCAGTACAGTATCAAATGCCTGCCCAACAACATGTTTTTCAATTGTCCGTATGCCAACAAAGGTTGATGCAATTCCTGATAAAAGCACAATGGAAAGTATGCTAATAAATAATTTAAACCGTATCTGTGTGGCAAATCGCTTTTTCATATTAATATGCTATCATTCATTTAATTCTATTTAATATAATAAATCATATTGCACATATTTTGCAACCTTTTTATTGATACGTAAGTAAAAATAGAAAATAGCCGGAACATCAGATCCTGACATTCCGGCTTTGCGATTGTAAACAGGTTGTTGTGATACTATATGCACATCACGGTAAACTCATACATATTTTTTGATTTTATCCAGCAACTCATCTATGCGTACCGGTTTTGTCAAAAAATCATTAATGCCGGGTAGAAATGATTGTTCTTCATTCAGCGAAAATCGTGAGTTGGTTACCTGATTAATTGCAGTCAGCATGATTATAGGCACATTTTTTACGTCTTTGTATTTTGAATCCTCCCTGTTGCTTCGTATCTGATATGATATCTCAAAGCCTGCAGTATCAGTCTCCATCATGACGTCTAAAATCATAAGATCAGGATGATACGATAGTAACTTTTTTAAGCCTTCAGCGCCACTATAGGCAACTTCCACCTCATATCCATTCATGGTCAAAGCCTGTTTCAGGCTTTCAACCAGGTCTCTATCGTCATCAACTAATAATATTTTTTTTGCCATTGTGTATACTCCATCTACCAAATTTTAATCATAGAGCAGCTGATAAATGACATTTCTTTCTTCCCATGCCTTCGTTCGCTGATAGATATCTATTGGGAATTCAATCTGCTTCAATTCAATAGGAGCTGCCTTCTTATCCACCAGACCTAACGCTAATGCAACACCATAAATAATTGCTTCAGGCCTTGGAGGACAGCCAGGGATAAAATAATTAACCGGTATTGCCTTATCGGCACCACCTGTCACATTATAGGTATCAAACCAGCAACCGCCGCCTGTTGCACATGAACCAATCCCAAATACAAGTTTTGGTGATGGCATTGCATCATATGCTTTTTTTACCAAAGGAAATGTTGGTCTGGTAACAGCACCTGAAATAAGCATTACATCAGCATGCCTGGGTGATGCAACCAGTTTGATACCAAACCGTTCCACATCATAGTAAGGAGTTAATACATTTAATATTTCTATATCACACCCATTGCACGCACCAGAATTGCAGTGATACACCCACAATGATTTTGGAAATGCCTTCTTTGCTATTTTACCCAACATGGCTATTCTCCTATCTTTTCAGGCCTTTTATAGGTCTTAGTTTTTTCATACAATTCTTTGTCAAATGTTTGTGAAGAAACAGGAATGACTGCCCTCATCACCAAATTATCATACCGGTATCCTAAATATGACAGTTTATCGATAGCATTCTTTATTTCATGATCAAAACATCTCCCACAGCGCTGACATGTCAGCATAAATAGTTCCATTGTTTCATTAATGTCACGTTTGTCATCAGTTGCCAGTTCATACTGTGATGTCATTGTTATTGCTTTTTCAGGGCACAGGTCCGCACAACGCCCACAATAGGTACAACGTGAACCATCATACATCATTACCCTGAGTTCATTGCAAAGATCGCGCACAAGTATGGTACGGGCAGGGCAGTGATTAGCACATCCGCCACATCCAATACATTTATGATGATCCCAGTATGGCTGACCCCTGTAATTTTCTGGCACAGGATGCGGTTCAAATGGATAGGGCAATGTTACCGTACCGGGCTTAGTAACTACAAATAGCTGTTTTATTTTACTTGTAAGCCACACGATCGTTCTCCTTAACGTTAAGATTTATATTCCATAAACACTCAATGCAATGGTACATAATGATATGACAATTAACACTGCATAGTATTTCACTGCCTGGTCAATGCGTAACCGTGGGTTGGTGGATCCCAGTAACGCAATCAGCACAAAAATCACTGCAACTGCTAAAAGCTGCAAAATTAGGTCAGCAACAAAAATCCCCGTATAGAGAAAAGGCATAAATACCGTTACAAAAAGCACCGCATAGAACATCTGCTTTAACATCATTGAATATTTAAATAGTGCATAGTTGGGACCGCTGTATTCAATAAACGGGCCCTCCAGTATTTCAACTTCAGCTTCAGAAATATCAAATGGTTGACGGGCAACAAATGCCTGCAATGCCATAAGATATACTACAAGCATAAGCACCACCGACCATGAATAGCCAGTAGAAAGAATGCTAAACATGCTGGCATCGATAGCCAGGCTTTTCATCCTTACTGCACCCAGTATAAAAGTCATGGCCAGTATTGGTTCCACCATAATCATGGTTATCATCTCACGGCTTGCACCAATCATTGCATATGCATTCTTGCTTGATAATGCGCCCAACAATATAGAAATACCTGCTAATGTCAAAAGATATACGATAGTGATGACATCAGCATACTGTGTGAGCATATTAGGCTTGAATCCAATAGGAACTATCGTAACCACTGCTGTTACTGCTGCAAAGGCCATCATTGGTGCCAGCTTGAATGCCCAGTTATCACTTACTAAATTATTCTTACCCAAAAGTTTAAGCAAATCCAGGTACGGCTGATAGATAGGTGGGCCCTGCCGTGACTGCACTTTTGCAGTCAGTTTTCGAATTATACCTTCATATAAGGGTGCTAACCCCAAAAACACTACAATATTGAGTACTATCATGAGAATATCCATATGCCACCTGCCTTATACTTTTTTGCTTCGTGACAGACGTTCAAGCTCTTCATTGTTAAGTATTGATTGTCTGCCTGTCTTTACGTCAACCAGTGCCATCCTGTCAGTACATGAGAAACACGGGTCTATGCTACCAATGATTATTGGTGCATCGGCTAACTGATTATTCAGTAACATCAACGGTACGCCCTGTAAGTTGGGATACGTGGGGGCACGTACTCGCCATCGGTCTGCTCTGTTCTCTTCACCAGTAATAAGGTAATGAACGACTTCCCCACGTGGTGCTTCAACAGCAGATATTGAATGAACCAGTGGCTTAATGGGCTCATCAAATTCATATAACAATGGTTCATCAACAGGCATGTCACGTAACACTTGCCGTATAATCTTTATTGATTCAAATGTTTCAAGGATACGTACCAGCACCGTTCCCCATACATCGCAGGTATCAACAACCGGCACATCAAATTGCACTGCATCGTATGCTGCATAGGGATGGTCACGTCGTGTATCAATATCCACACCTCGTGCGCGGGCAACTGGCCCAACCAAACTCCATTTTATTGTATCTTCTTTTGAAACATACCCCACACCCTTAGTTCTTCGGTGGATAGCAGTATCGCCAACGATTGCATTTTTTATTGCTACAAGCTCTTTCTCCACCTTATCCATGACATTTAAAATATCTTCCTTGTGTGGCAAAATATCACGGCGTACGCCACCAATAATTATCATCCCATAGGTTTTGCGGTTGCCAGTAATCTTTTCTGCTAACCACATTACCGGTTCACGAACACGCCATGAATGCATGAACACCGTATCAAATCCAATAAGGTGGCCAGCAACACCTAACCACAATAGATGGGAATGTACCCTTTCAAGCTCTAACATAAATGTACGAATATACTCTGCCTTCCGGGAAATCTTTATTCCTGCAGCAAGCTCCACCGATTGTGAATACGAGGTAGCATGAACCGATCCACAGATACCACAAATACGCTCTGCAATAAACGGCACTTCATTATAGGTTACCTGTGTGGTACACAATTTCTCAATGCCACGATGTGTCATAAAACCACGGTAATCACATCCTTTTATTGTTTCACCATCAACATACACTGCAAAATGTGCTGGCTCATGTAATGTGGGATGGAATGGTCCAATAGGAACGGTAGTGCACCCTTCAGGAGCTTTATCTAATTGATATGCCACATCTTCGGCTGCTGGAGGCATTAAATTCCATGGGACTTCCTTACGCAGTGGATAGATACCTTGTGGCCAGTCATCAGCAAGGATGAGCCGTTTTGGCTTTGGATGTCCTTCAAACTGCATACCAAGTAAGTCCATGTACTCACGCTCCGACCACCCTGCATTAGGGATGTCCGGTGTAATAGAATCAAGAACTGGTTTGTCAGCAGGAACTTTTGTCCTTAAACAACAGAAGATGTTGTCTTTATCAAAACTGAAAGTATGTACTAACCCCAATGTATTATCACGGGCTATATTATCATATCCTATACTCACCATATAACGGGCGCCCATTGCAATGACTGCATTACATATAGCCCGTATATTCTTTTTATCCACATCAACAAACAACCGTGTTTCAAGTGGTGTTTCAAAGCCCTTGACAGCGCTTTTAAACTTTTCTTTCAAATCTTTTTTTACTTGGTCTATCGATGGCATATCTTACCTCTTATTCCAAAATGTTGTATTATTTCACATTACCACCTGTCCACCATAGCATGGACTTTAATGCTGCAAACATGTGTCTGTCCTTATATCTGTTATTATTATTAAGGTCCTGATACCCACACAACCATGTTGGCATAACTTTTTCCTGAGAACCCGCACTCTTTTTCACACTATACGCAACTATAAATCCAATAATAACTATTACGATCACCACAAGTGGAACAGCAATAGCATTTGCATACTGCATGCCAGGAACATTTATTGTTACACCCATAGCAGATGTAAACACAGCATTGTGTGCCGATAGCTCATTGAATGAAGTCTGCACTATGGAACCAGTTGAGAACTTAAAAATATTCATTATTGTTTCATAATAAATGAAAGGAACTACCCCCTGAACTATGCAAAGCAGCGCCAGAATGACCTTAGGCACAAGCATCTTCCAGGTTACTTCATGAGGTTTGTGTTCAACATTCCATTCTACACCGGCTGAAGCAAATGACATCCCAAAAAATTTTACATAACATGCCAGTGTCAATGCGCTGGTAAACAGGGCAATGATGCCAAAGAGGGCAAGGAAGAAAACCTGGCTGCCGCCAAGTAGTGTAGCAGAGATTATTGTCCACTTACTTGCAAACCCACTGAAAGGAGGAACGCCTGCTATAGACAGTGAAGCAATTCCTGCAATCACTGCGCTGACAGGCATGAATGTAAGCAAACCACCTAATTTATTAAGATCCTTTGTACCTGTTTCATATACTATACTGCCTGCGGTAAGAAAGAGTAGTCCTTTAAAGATAGCATGGTTTAATACATGATACAATATTCCAATAATGACCAGAAACGACAGCATCTGTACAAACATATTACTGCTGTGGTACATGTACAGGCCAGCTCCAATAGCCAGAACAATGTATCCAATCTGGCCAATGGAGCTGTAAGCAAGCAGGCGTTTAGCATCGCTCTGCTTTAAAGACTGGGAGGTGCCAATAAATAACGTCACTACACCAAACGTCGCAATTATACTTCCCCATATTAAAGGATTAACAGTATGACCTTCATGTGGAATCATCCAGAAGAATGTTCTAACTATGCCATAAATACCCGTTTTAATCATGACACCACTCAACAGTGCACTCACCGGTGAAGGAGCAATAGAGTGCGCGTCAGGCAACCATAACTGCCCAAACGGGAATACGCCAGCTTTAAAGCTGAAACCAAGCAAAAGCAGGGCATACACCACCGGAATCATTCCTCCAGTAGCGCCAAGTTTTTGCGTTAATGTATGAATTGAATCACCCATAACCGAACCACTGATAAGGAATGCACCAACAACTATAAAAAGCCATGCCAATTCCATAAGGATTAAATATTTATTTGCATTGCGCACATTCTGCTTTTCTTTATATTCAAATCGAATCAGAAAATATGATGCTATTGTCATAAGCTGCCATGCTACTGTGAATCCAATACTCAAATCATCAACGGTTACTATGCCAATCATACCCAGAATGAACAGTGGGAAGTTTATGTAATAGGGTTTAAGTGAGTAGTCCTTATAATGTTCCATATAATCAATAGAATACAGTGCGCTCATTACTGCCATAAAGGAAATAATGGCAATGAAGAATCCTGAAAACGCATCTATAAGAAAATAGACTGGCACAGTACCAAAATATATTGCCTGTGTTTCTGCTGCCTTTTGTACAAAGATTGCCACATATGCAATATACAACAATAATCCTGCTGCAATTGCCACTGCAATCGTGTTTATCCAGCCTGCTAATTTTCTTTTTGAAGCTAAAAGCGGTACAATGATACTTGCACCAAGCAATATAGCAAAAGCCTGTAATAACATTCCATAAAGATCAATGTTCATACACACACTCCTTTTGGTTGCTCATAATTGAGGATTGAACCATACTAACTATTGAATCAACTTTATCCAGTATTATGGGCGATAGTCCCTTTCCAAAATCATTATGCTTGATAACTATCCCAAGCATGTATACATCTTTACCAGATGCTTCCAGTATTTTACATGACATCCGTAATGCCAATTTATGCGTTGATACATCTAATCCCGTTTCAACAAAATCACTGAGTTTTCCAAAAACAACCGTGCCTTCTTCTGCGTCAGCTTCTATAGCATCAATGATCAACACATTTTTACAATTTGACTGGGCAATCGCAAACACATAACTTTCAATGACATCTTCTACATTAAATATGACCACATGAGACTGCACAACTTTAGCTGCCAGAGTATCAACAATGTACAGCCCTACTGCATCATCACCTCTATAGTAATTGCCTACTCCAACAATGCAGGTTGTATCCTTAAAAATATTTTCCAGCGTCGCCAACCTCATATCTGCTCACCTAAGGTTTTAATCTGCCTGTAAGTATATACTGGGCCATCAGTGCACACCAGGGTTCTCCCGATGGCACAGTGCTGACACTTTCCCACGCCGCACTTCATATGCCTCTCTAACGTTGAGATTATCATGTCATCCTTAATTCCACGCTGCATAAGTTCTTTTATAACAGCATTAAACATCACCGGTGGGCCACACACAAATGCCACGGTATTTTCTACAGGTATCTCTACCTTATCAAACAGTGTTGTGATAATACCCACGTTGCCTTTCCATTCAGGCGTGCCATTATCAACTGTAATAAATGTTTCAAACCCTTCAATTTTCTGCCACTGTTCTAACATATACTGATACATTAAATCCTGTGGTGAACGTGATCCATATAAAAGCAGTATACGACCAAAATCATTACGGTGCTGCAATACATGGACTATTGATGACCGTAAAGGAATAAGTCCAATACCACCAGCAACATAGATAACATTTTTTCCTTTTATTTCTTCAAATGGGAACCCATTGCCAAATGGTCCACGTATTCCCACTTTATCACCAACCTGAAGATCATGTAACGCATTGGTTACCTTACCTATTCGCCGCACAGTTATATGAAAACGGTCATTTTCAGGGCTGGGTGGAAGCGATACTGCAAATTCACCTGCACCAAATACCGTACACATAATAAACTGACCTGATTTAAACGTAAAATTGCCATCAATTTCCTTATTATCAAACCTCAGATAAAAGGTTTTTACATCAACAATCTCATCTTTAATTTCTTCAATTGTGGCAATTTCTGGGACTGTTACTATCTTCTGTTCGCTCATAGTTATCACCTATTCATGAATTTCTCTTCGGATATATGTAACCACATTGGGTAACCCTATATCGCCAGGACATACCCATGCGCAGCGCCCGCATCCAACACATCCTGGCCGCAGGTATTTCTTTGACTGTGAGTATGACAGTTTACAGAAAAATCGCTTGTTTCTTCGGTCTTCTATTGGTTTCCGTGGATTATGACCTCCTGCCATTCTGGAATATCCTTCGTATGAACATGAATCCCATGTTCGCAAGCGCTCAGTATTCCCTGCTATAGTATTGGCGTCATTTATGTTAAAACAGGTACAGGTGGGACACACATACGAACATGCACCACACTCAATACACTGGTTTCCAATATACTCCCATACTTCTTCTTTGATGAATCCTGTTGTTACACGGTTCATCACCCGTGATACCCATGCCTTTGACTCAGTTGCAATATCCTCAAACATGGTGATCGATTTTTCTACAAGCTTCTGTTTTTGCGTTACATGTTCTTGTGTGGCTTTGGGGAAGTTGAATGATTCAATAAATGCCTTGCCTTTTTCACTGCCAACTTCAAGCAAGTAACTATCGCCCAAATCCGTAAGATTTAAATCATACCCTTCCTGTGCAGCAGGACCGCTGTCAGTACATACACAAAAACACTGCTTGAACGGAACAACACAGGTATTGGCTACTATGAACATGCGGCTTCGGTGATGGCGATAGACCTCATCAACAAATTCTTGACCTAAGAAAAACCTATCAATACACTGTAAGCCCGTTAAATCACATGAACGCAATCCAAACAGTGCCTTTGGCACATCATCAAAGACCATTGCGATGTCCGCCTTCTTCGCATTTTTATCATATTTATACTGCATGATTGTTTCTAAATGAGGAAACACCACATGCTTTGGTGGATTGGCAGGGATAGGTGCATTCAGATCAATGTTGTCTGCACTTACTTTATCAAAGAAACACTGCCCAAATGCCTCATCTAAATAGGGTCCATACAACGTATACTTTTCTTCTAAGGCCTTTGCAATTTTTTTTACATCATTTTTTTTAATCAGATACATATCACACCTTCTCAATTCGTACTGGGATAGTTGCTTCTTCGCCCTGTGACACAATGTCACTATATGCTAATAAAAATGATGCAATCCCCTCTCTGATAAAATAGGGGACATACGCTGTGCCAGGTGCCACATCATCTGAAATCATAACCATTGCTTTCATGCTTGCTTTTTCGGCTACAACCTTTACCGGCCAGCGGTCACGCACTCCTATCTGCTTTGCATCTTCAGGTGCTATGGCCACATACCCATCTGGATACAACAGCAACGTGGCATTATATTCACGCAGTGGAATAAACGTCTTATGCATGATATTGTTCTGATGCCAGTAATGCTGTGCTTTACCCAGCATAAGTAGATACGGATATTCCTGTGTTGCCTGCACAGCTGCATAGGGCTTGTGTGGGAGCACAAATGAAACTTTTTCAGGCACACAGTATTTTGTACCATCATGATTTTTTTTGGTGCACGGCCACTGCACCCCATGTTTTTTGGAAAGCAATGTATAGCTTATTCCTTCATAAGCAGGAGTAAGGGAAGCTATCTCATCCATTACATCTGATGCACTCTTATAATTAAATGGAATGCTCTTTGCCTCTGCAATTGCATCTATAAGCTTCCACATTGGCATCACATCAAATGCAGGAGCGCACTTCTGGGATGCAAGCTGAACACGTCGCTCAGTATTGGTAAATGTGCCATCAGTTTCAATATATGTTGTGATGGGCAATACAACATGAGCAAAATCTACAACCTTATTGGTAAATGCCCCAATATAAGCAACAAAAGGCAATGACTTCAAACGGTCTGCATATTTGACAATGCCATCATCATGATCAACAATCACCAGAGCTTTGAGTGGTGATGAGCTATCGGACAGAAGTTGTTCAACGGTCTTCCCTTTAAATGTAGGTAATTCCTGTCCCCATTTTTTTTCAAATTTCTTTTTACTGGTTGCATCATCAATGCTCTGGTAACCTGTCAGTAAATCCGGAGCACATCCCATATCAAAGCTCCCCTGTAAATTGTTTATACCAGCAATAGGATTTACTCCACAACCTTCTTTGCCAATCTTGCCTGCAAGCGCAAACAGGTTATAAATTGATGCAACAGTATCATAGCTTAATCCTGAAATACCTGAGGAAAAAAATACCGCAGCACTTTTTGCCTTAATCAGCCGCTCTGCTACAAAAGCTACCTCAGCTGGCAATACCCCTGTTTCCTTTTCTATTGAATCAAACGGTACAGTTGCTAAATACTTTTTATATTCTTCATAATGTGCCGATTTTGTATCTCCCCACTGTTGTTTATCTATATAGTACGCAATTGCATCAAAAACCATCCGCATTGTTCCAGGCTTACAATTAATAAACTTTTTGGAAAGCTTTGCAATCTTTGTCATGCGGCTGTCGATAGTAATTAGCAGCGATCCACTCCGTGCAGCATAATGCAACTCACTACCAATGATAGGATTCTGAGTGGTTATATCCATCCCTGCTACAATAAGCACTTCAGCTTTTCGTATGTCCTCAAGCGATCCCAACATACCTGCAAATCCTGTGCCGTTATACAAAACATCTAAGCTGTTACGATGACCTGATTCTGCTTGAAGGCTTATGTTGTTTGTTTTAAAAACTAAACGGGCCAATTTCATCAGTGCAAAATTGTCCTCATTGGATGAACGTGGCGAGGCATAAAATGCAATCTCTTCAGGCTTATACAGCGATAATGCCGAAACAAGCTTGGCAATAGCATCTTTATAACTAACCTGGCCACTATCTTTAACATACGGCCTGATAATCCGTTCCTGTGTACTCAATAACTCATGGATATTCCATCCTCGTACACATAACCTGCCCTTACTTACTGGATGTACCCGCGATGGGAAAACTCCCTGTACAGATGTGCCATCTACTTTGAGATAGTGGCCACATCCTGTTCCACAAAAGGTGCATACACCTGGCATATAACTCATAGATTATCCTCACTAACCATAATGAAATTCAAAATCATACAGTACTGTGCTACCATAATGTTTTCTTATTCAATTACTATGATGAATATGGCACATTATAAGGATATTGTAAATAGGGGATTTTCTTATTTTTGTTATAGGGGAATTTACTTATGCGATTATGTATATATTGTTTATTTTATTTTTTATATTTTACTATCATTCAGTCCGATTTTGTTTTACCCACTCTATTGCATATTGCAAAAGTTCCTGTGATGATTCTACGTGTAGTTTCATCTTAATCTTTTCTCGTACATTTTCAACAGTTTTAACACTAATATGTAATTTTTGAGCAATGTGCTTGTTGCCCAGACCATGCCCTATTAACTGAAATATCTCAAATTCACGATTTGTAAGCGCTTCCACCGGACTCTCTATTTTTCCCTTTTCTGATAAGGATTGCACCATCTGTTCCTTCATTTCAGTAGAAAGATACACATCCCCCTTTAACACCGTATAGATGGCCTGTATAATCTTATCCGGTGCTTCCTGCTTCATGAGATACCCACGCGCACCAGCTTTAATAGCTCGCTCTGCATATAACTTTTCATCATACATGGAAAGCACAAGTGCTGGCAGTTTAGGGAAACGCTGTTTCAACGCTTTAACCAGTTCAATGCCACTTGTCCCGTTTAATGAAATATCCACAATAATGCAATCAGGAACTTTACGGTTAACTACATCTATTGCTTCATCCGCTGATGTAGCCTGGCCTATTACCTCTAGATTTTTCTGCGTATTAATAAGCTGTTGCAAACCCTGTCGCACAATAGGATGGTCATCAACAATAACAACCGTATATTTTTTACCTGTCTTAGGTTTTTCTATAATGGACTTCTGAGGCCCTTTCTGAATAATACATTGCACCAGCGTTCCGCCACTTTTGTTATTCTGCACCTGAAACGACGCATTAATAATCCATGCTCTGTACTGCATGATATGCATTCCCATTCCTTTTGCCAGATCAACTTCATCCGGGATGCCTTTGCCATCATCCATAATCTTTACATAATAATATGCATTATCTTCAGATATTGTGATAGCAATGTTTTTTGGACTGGCATGTTTCACAGCATTGTTTAATGCTTCACGGATAATGTAATACACATGTACTGTATCGATTGCTTCGTCAATGTTACTTGTAATATTCCATTCTAAGATGGCTTTGATAGCAAAGTTTTTATTAATATCAGCAATCATTTCCTGCAACGATGAATACAATCCTTTGTTGGTTAAATCCACCGGGCTTAAACCTCGTGCAATGAGCCGCGTCTGCTCAATAGCCTGATGTACCATGTTCTGTATCTCAACAATTTCATCAGCTTCCTGAGGATAATCATTTTTTATCTTAAGCCTGAGCATTTCTGTTTTGAATATTAACCCTGCCAGATGCTGACCCAATCCATCATGTAAATCGCGTGCTATGCGGTTTCGTTCTTCCAAGTTTGCCTGAAGTATCTTTCTTTCAAGCTGCTTTTTTTCAGTTATATCAATTCCTATAAACATGAAATAATCAAATTCATTATTGCTGTATACCGGCCGTGCATGCCACTGAACAATTTTTTCTTCACCACTCTTTGTATTGATAGGGCTTTCAAAAATGCGTGTTGTTCTGGTCCTCTTCATTGTTGACAACTGATTACGGAATGACTTTTGCCCAACATCTGGAATAAAAATATCACAGCATGTTTTACCCAGTACCTGACTTAGCAAGTACCCTGTAGCCTGTAACATGGCTTTATTGCAGGTGAGAATGTTCCCTTCCTCATTTAACGTGATAAAATATGCAGGAGCAATATCCTCTAAATTCTGGATAATATCCAGGCCTTTTTTTAGTTTTTCCTTTGTGCGCTTCACATCGGTGAGATCTCGCGCAATAATTGAACAGCCAATAACACTATCGTGCTCATCAAGAAGCGGGGAGATAGTCATTGATAGATTGTGTATCGTACCCTTTTTATCCAGCCCTTCTGTTTCATAATGATCTATCGCCTCATTGTTTTTAATTAGTAGTAGCAATTGGTCAAATTCATCAGGCCTGTATGGGGGCGATAGTATACTGATATCACATCCTACCACCTCATCAAGTGCATAGCCAAAAATATGCTGCGCAGCTTTGTTCCAGCTAGCAATTTTGCCATCAAGTGTAATACCAATTATTGCATCATCAGAGTTGTCCAGTACAATTGATAATTGATTGCGCACATGTTCAATGTGTTTTCGCTCAGTGATATCTCGGGCAACACTCAGTACAGCATTTTCATTTAAATAATAAATGATAGTGCTCACAATCTCCACAGGGATGGTGTTGCCGTTTCTATCAACAAATGAGGTTTCATAGGAATCAGTATTTTCATCAATTGAACGCAAATAGTGATGTATCCTGTCACTATCCCCTTCTGCCGTTAACTGTTGTAGTGTCATTAGCATCATGGCATCATATGAAAAACCTAAACGTTCACAGGTAGTATTATTTACTTCCAATATTTTCCCATCACGTTTATGAATAATAACCATATCCGAAATGCTATTAAACAAAGATTTGTAGCGCATCTGCGACGCCAAAAGTTCACTGGTGCGCTGTAATACAATATCCTCAAGCAGGTCTTTTTCTTTGCGCAGCATATCCTCGGCATGTTTTATGCGCATCATTGCATTAATCTGCGCAATGAGTTCAGCCTGATCAACAGGCTTGGTTAAAAATGCATCGGCCCCTAATTTTAAACCTTTGACTTTGCTCTGGGTATCAGTATGGATAGCGGTAAGAAATATAACAGGGATATGGCGCGTCTTAGGATTGTTTTTTAAAATCTGGCATACTTCATAGCCATCCATCTCGGGCATCTTAATATCAAGTATAATAACATCAGGATTGTGCTCTTCTGCTTTTTCTATACCTTCCTTTCCGGATTGTGCAGTAACAACCTCACAGTTGGCAATCAGGTTCTTCAGAAGTGCGGTAATACTTACCAGATTATCTTTTTTATCATCTATGACTAAAATTGTGTTCATTCCGTAACCCAACGCTGAACTTTTAACACAAATTCTTCAATGGCAAACGGTTTTTGAATAAAATCATCACAGCCGGATGCCATGATGATTCCTCTTTCATCTTTTAATGAAGAAGCTGATACAATAATCACCGGTATATGGCCAGTTTGTTGATTCCCTTTTAGTTGCTTGACCACCTCCAACCCATACACATCAGGTAGTGATAAATCAAGCAATATACATGCTGGTTTTATATCCTGGGCAAGTTTCAATCCTTCATGACCGCTATGTGTTTCAACTATGTCATACAATTTGGACAAAAGAGCCTTAACCACCACTATGCTATCAGGATCATCATCAATAACAAGAATTGTTTTACGTTGCCGCTTGGTTACTTCATGTTCTTTTTGTAACGGTAGCCGCACGGTAAACGTTGACCCCTTGCCAAGCTGGCTTTCAACAGCTATGGTACCCCCTAATAGTGTAACAAGCCTGGCAACGATGGTAAGTCCAAGTCCGGTGCCAGGATATTTTGACGATAGTGACCCCGAAGCCCTGGTAAATCCGGTAAACAACGTATCTAAATACTCACTGCGGATTCCAATGCCGGTATCAGCAATACTGACTACACCGTGTCCATCTTTTTTATATGCCGATATTGTTATACTTCCTTCTTCAGTGAATTTAACCGCATTATCAATGAGATTTTCACATACCTGATACAGGCGAGACTCATCAGTAGCCAGTATAATATCATCGCAGTGCATATGCAATTGCAATCCCTTTTTGCGGATGACTCCTTCATAGCGTTCACACACATCATGTAACACGGAAGCTATCGATACATTTGTTACAGACAATTGTATACCACTATCAATTTCAAACACTTCAATAAGATCATTAATAAGGGCCAGAAGTTTTTGACCATTACGTTCAATAATTTCTAAATACTCTTTTTCTTCAAGGGTAAGGCGGCTATCAGCCTGCATAAGCAAAACTTTTGATAGCGTTAAAATTGAGTTTAACGGTGATTTCAATTCATGGCTTATGCTGTGTAAAAACTCTTTATTCATGAGCCTTTTGCGCTACATTCATTTTTAATAGATACGCAATATTAAAAAGATTGGTAATGCCCCCTACAAAGCGTTCCTTGATCATGCCTTTAGGCAAACTATCAACTTTAAGGTGATATTCCTCTAATCGGTTCTGTATTGTGGCAACAATGTTTGATAGCTCATCATGGGGTAATTTTTGCTTTAAATACTCCATTTGCTCATTGACAGCCTGGGCACTGAAAAACATCTTTCTAAAAGCATCTTTAATATCATGAGGAAAACCTATAATCAATTTTTCTACTAAACAGATCCTTGCCAACTGATATCCCAGCTGAACATCCTGGCAGCTCCTATTTGAAAAGCAATCAGGAAAACGCTCCAAATATGCGCTGCCTAATGCTATCATCTCTTCAATATCAAAATCAAAGTTGCCATCACAGGCAATGATATCGTTTCTAAATTCGTCTAAATTCTTTGATTTGATAAAATACTCAGCTGGCTTTGCCATATGTTCATTCCAGTTTATTCACAGTAACTATCGCATAAAAACTATAGCACATCATTACTATTTTATATAGTTAAAATAGTATATCAATTTTGTAAAGTAGATTATGGAAGGGAATGTATACAAATATGGTATTGTTAATCTCGTATAGGTAGCATCACAATACTCAGAGGATTTACCTGCACACCATTAACCATAAGTGATACATGCAGATGTGGACCTGTTGACATGCCTGTGCTTCCCACCGTTCCTATAAGCTGCCCTGCCACCACCGTATCCCCGCTTGTAACATACAGCGTATCCATGTGCATATAGTAACTGAACATGCCATTGCCGTGATTTATAATAACCATATTGCCTTCATAGAAGAGCATTTCAGCAAGCACCACAATGCCATCAAGCATTGCATACACGGGATCCCCGGTATCTCCGTTTAAGTCAATGCCGCGGTGAATACGCTCAACCGTTTGTGTTTTCCCTGAAGTACTGTCATGAAGTTTATATATCCGTTTTGCCCAGAATGGGGAATTGACCTCGTGCACATTACGAGGATGAAACGCTCTGCCCCGGACAAGATCGCTATATTGTGTGGCAAACGCTTTTTGTTTTTTTTCAGTACACTGCTGTATAAACTCCACTACTTCAGGTGACTCTAAATATTCTTTTTTAGAAAACTTGCCCAAATCCATAGGTACGGTTGAAACAGGAAATGCTGTTTTTACAACCTCAACAGGTATATCAATTTTTTTTGTACCGATAGTTACTGTAAAAGTATATGTCCCGGGCTGTTGGTCAGGTGCAATGGCAAAAAAACCTCTGAATCCCCAGCTTCGTTTTGTAGTCGGAATAACTTTTTCATTAAACGTTGCACCAATTTTTTTCACATCATTAGCGGGAACTATCTCAAAGTATACAATATTTCCCTGTGAAAAGCGATGAGCAAAAAGCATGCAGGCAATATCATCGCCACTGTAGCTTATAACCTTTACATCAGTAGCAGTAAAATTTTTTGGCACCGGTGTTTTAGCGATAGTTACTTTTGTAATATCTTTTGCACATGAAAGCAAAAGTAATAAACCCAGTGCTATATATATTCTTTTTCTCATTCTAAAAACCTTTCTATCCTTCCCGTTGTGTACTCTGCGTTCTGCGTATTCAAACAGCGTTGCCTTCTTGTACCCTGTGTTAGGATTGCTGCATCCACAAAGTTTTGCTTTTTCTCATTGCTCAGGCGCTCACACACTTGACCGTCTGAGATAGATAGTATCTAATATCTTATCCTTACCTGTAAGCTACAGACGCCATCCATGGCCATAGCCTGTAACGCAAGTTATTTGGCTCCGACATACTGTCTCTTCTATTTTACGTAGCCCCAATCCATAAAGTTAGCAATTAATTGCTCTCACCCAAACTCCTCCAGATACTCCGCACCAGCTACTATTTATGCATCTAGCATTTTTTAGCTTTCATAGTACACCGTTGATGCTTGATTTTTATACAATTCTTATATATACTATAATACATACACATACTATACCACAAGGAGGTTTGTATGTCCACACGTATTTCTTTTAGTAAATTAGAAAAAGAATTCCTCCCCCAGTTCAGAGAAAAGATAAGCACCTCAGAAGACATCATTGACGTACAAAAATATTTTTCGTACACTATAAAAGAAATGCTGCAAAAAGCCTTTGAAAAAGAAGAAATAACCATTACCCAAGAAGATATTGAGCTTATCACCATACCACCGTATTATACTATAAAAAAAATGGATTCATCCATACAATCATTATGGGAAAATTCAGATTTAAAGGATATACTTCACCGATTTGCTGAGGTAGCCCACAAACGGTATCTTCATTTGCAAAAGAATCCATCAAAGACCAACAAGAAGATACGAAGATAAAGATTACATTTCATCATTTCTACAGGCAGTTAAAGCAAGCTATCTGAATTTATTTAGAGCTAACAATTCTTTTGGGGTGTAAATTGCAACATTACAATTCTTAAAATCATCTTTATTACGTGTAACAATTATTTCCAATCCATTACAATTAGCAGCAGCAACCTGAATAGCATCTTCAAAATCTTTAATCTGGTAATGTAAGGCATCTATAATTAAATTTTTATCTACAGTTATTACATCAACTATTTCTATTAAATCAGCAATGAAAGATCTTGCAATATTATCATCGATCTGTTTTTTTTAAATATAATAAATATCTGTTATACTTGATGCAGTGATATACCCTTTGATCATTTTTTTATCAATCAACTTAAAAAGTTTTGCTGCGTAATTAAAAAAAGGCTCTCTTTTCAGGGCAATATCCAAAATAATATTTTTGTCAATAAGTATACGCTTCATTTATATTTTTTATCAAGGTATGAATAACGGCTACTATCTACATCAACATTTTTTAATATCCCACCCCATTTTTTAATAAATAGATGAGCGGTCATATCTTTTTTTTTATTTCTTTCTTTAAATTTGACAATTACTTCCACTTTTTTTTTGTAATACTGCTTATTCACTGGCACTTTAATAAACCCATCTTTTGATACTATAGTTTCAAATCTGTATTCTTTCATAATTTATATATCCAATTACTTCCTGCTCTTTATTACTAAGATAAAATCTTTATCATAAAATTCAAATAAAATTTTGATTTACTTTCAATAATCATTCCTTAAAAAATTTCATAATGAATATAGTGTCCACCCCGCCGCCTTTGTCGGCGGTGGTGTACACTGTATTATATTTTGTTCATATTTTTTCCATTGAGGAATAATTAACGATTTACTTTGATAATTTCTCCATTATCTTTTTTCTATATTCATAGTCAGTCACATGAATACCTTTCTGCTCCATAAGCATGGTATAGCGTAGTTGTTTTGCACTGAGCTGCTTTACCAGTCCCTTCATTTCCTCATCATCGTAGCAAGCATCAATAAGCTGCTGTAATGAATATATTTCTTTACGTAGTTCCACCTCTTCAGGCACTATACCGGCATTTTTTAAAATTTTATATGCCATACGAAGTTCTGGCGGGATATTATCCAGTTCATCCTTTGGCAATGGTTTACCCATTCCCGGTAGGTTATCAAACTCTCCCCGCTCCATTGCCTCGCGTATACGCTGTTCTGCTATAAGCTCAAAAATGTACATACTCAGTTTATTTTACATTTAAATTATAGTATATAACACACATACATAATGCAGTTGCTTTTGTAAAATATTTTTTTATCCATATCCTGGACCTCCCCAATGGGGGTCAGAGCCAAATTTCCTTTTCCAAAAAGCTTCAGGGTCTTCCTCCGCAAGTTCCTCCACAAGCTTTTGTTCTGTCAAAGGTATTTTATAGCTATTGCAAAAAGCAATGAGCAGTTTATACGCTTCAGTTATTTTGATAGCCTTCTCATTGCATATTTCTTTATCGTGCTTACAGCGGTCAGGATGCCACTCATGCATTAACTTCCGGTATGCTTCTTTAACCTGCTTTAGGGAGGCCCTATCGCCCAAACCTAAAAGCTTTGCAGCTTCTTCTATTTCCTGATAATCAATACGCATAGAACGCTCCTGTATAATAATCACATACCAAATGTACCATAAATTGCCATGATTTCCATTTCAACGTTTATATGTATACTCATTGTGTAATGCAAATACAGTAATAAATCACGGTATTGTGTTCGATAAATAATTGAAGGGAGAACTATTGCCATGAAACTATTATCAATGATAATGACATTCCTTATTATACCACACATCCTTTTTGCTGAAAATTACTGGCAGCGATATGCCGATGCACTCATCAAAGAACAAAAGCAGGTAAAAGAGCAAGCATCAAATGCACCATTTGTGATTGAGTATCTTGACACCCGTATTGCCATGGCGCAAGAGTTATCGCGTTCCTTTGATGCAATACCACAAAACAACAAACAAACGCAAGCACACATAGCCAATTGCTATAAGCAGGTACTATCGCTTTGCTTTGATAAAACACTCATTAATATTACAAAAGAACAGGTTGCCAAAGAATTACAGTGTGCTGAAATTAGCAATACTGATGCTATCATCATTCACTCTGAATTGGTACTTTCATCGTTTTTCAAGAATGGTGATACAATCTTTGATACTATTACACCACAATCCAATATACAACAAATCATATCCCAATGCAAGCCGCCCTTTGATGACCTGTCACCCAGTACACGCTTTCAGGAGCTTGCTGCACATACCAATTTTATAAAACAAAAACATCACTACATTACCTCCATAGCTTCACTGTGTAATGTAACACAGTATAATGAAGAAGAACTACGGCAAAATCCAGAACAAGCCAAAGCCCTCCTGTCACAGTTAGCTTACACACTCATCAATATTCCCGAATACACAGCCACATACCACCAAACCGAAGGCATCCCCTATCAAATAACTATCCCACAAACATTAGACTGTTTCCGTGTAATAAATGAAATACAAAACAAAAGGGATGCGATAGTAACCAGGCAGGATACCCAAACGATTCCTGAAATTGAATCCATAACTCTTTCATACATCACACCCATACAAAACCAGATTGCCGAGCAAAAGAAACTTCTTACAATCATGAAATCAACCGATGGCATCTGTGTTGAAAACGAGGAAGTCTTTAATAATTTTGTACAACGTTTTGAAACACAATCAAAATATCTGCACGATTATGCACAAGCAACAACACTGTACTGTCAGCTTGTACTGTTACAAGAACCACGTATTAATTACTCTAACCGATATCAGCATATTGTACATGTTGCCACACATATTCAGAAACTTGCACAATCATTAGGCAATACCACAAAAGAAATAATCCCTGAAGTAAAGCAACTATTTGATGTATTGAAAGCATTTCTCTATACTGATGCACCAAAAGAAAACAATGATAAACTTGCAACAACATTGCAGACACTGCACACAATTAAAGAAGACATCTACACCATGGCCAGCACCAGAAAGGATGACACACTCAACCCTGCGCTCTGTAACCTTGAAATTGCAATGAACATAGAAACACTTGAAAAAGGCATCAAACTGTTTACTACACAAACATACGCAAAGCAGGCACTTATGCGCTATGCATCAACAATGCAGAAAGCCTTTGAATCTGCACAAACTGGTTTTAGCGATGATACAATACAGCAGATTATTGCCATGCAGTCAGTAATTCCTGTAGTTGAAAATTTTGATGTGCAGCAGATAATCACCGAATATACAAGCCAGCAATATATGCTGCGCAAACTACGATCCGACAGCGCATCACTTATGCAGCGCATAGAAGCATACAAAAAGAAAGGCATTACTATAAACGACTATGAAAAAGCAAAAGAGATTGTTGAAACTATAAAAAGCCTGCAGTCACTGTATACGGTAGATGTTGGAAAATACAAAATGAACCAGAATAACATTCTTATTATAGATCGACAGTGTGTAGCATTACTCAAACGGATGATGCAAAACAATAAAATTGTATCCAATATATAATATTATATAATATTATTCACTTTTTTGTCCAGGCAGCAACAAAAACAAAATAAAGTGCCAAAGGAAATACATTATGCTTTCTATGCTCACTAATCCTTCACCAGCTTATGTTCCAAGCAGCCTATATTGATTGCTCCATAGCAAAATACGTTTCAACCTGCGACAGAAGGTTGCTGAACTTGTCGAAACACGCACGCATCACATGACGCCATACCTCTCCAGTACGGCTATCGTTGCCACACCGTTTATCATATTCATTATTTCTTAATTATTCCAATTTCCTTCAAAATCCTATACAGTGAGTCCCGTATACCTTTGCTCCGACAGCATTTTGCTACCCCATCAGGATACTGTAACCCTTCAAGTATTACTCTTACCTTGTCTTATGGATTGTAGCTGCTGTTTACTATTTACTATACGATTTTCCTCTATATTTTTCTCTTAAAAAATTATCTATTTAGGACTTCCTGACTTTTTTAGAAAGCCTCATTTAAATGGTATTTTTTTCTGATAAAAGTAACAGAGTATTATATATTACTGTTTATAATCGTACTACGTTGATATAGTATACAAAACAGGATACCTATGAAAATAGCAGTTGCAATGAGTGGTGGTGTTGATTCGTCAGTTACTGCTGCACTACTTGTTGAAGAGGGGCATCAGGTAATTGGCCTTACCGCTAAAATTTTACTGTGTGCCGAAATGGATGGTTGCCAGCCACGCTATGATGTATGCTGTAGCCCCGAAAGCATCAATGATGCAAGAAAAGTAGCAAGGCAGCTTGGCATACCCCATTACATTGTCAACGTAGAAGATGAATTTTCACAAAATGTTATCGATCCATTCTGCGCTGAATACATTACGGGCCGCACACCCAGCCCCTGCATCAACTGTAATACCAGCATAAAATTTCCAAAGCTTTTAGATTTTGCTCATGAGTTAGGCTCTGATATGCTTGCTACTGGCCATTATGCAACTTTATGTAAGAATACCCGCTATTATATCAAACAAGGCGTTGATAGTGATAAGGATCAATCTTATTTTTTATTTAACCTTTCGCAGGATGTGTTGCAACACCTGATACTTCCCCTTGGTCAATTTACCAAACGTGAGATACGCGCAAAAGCACGTGAGCTGGGACTTGCCACCGCACACCGGCCTGAAAGCCAGGAAGTATGTTTTGTGCAGGATAATGATTACCCACGATTTATTGAACAACGCTTGGGGTTTTGTCCTCCACAGGGTGATATAATTACAACAGGTGGCACAGTTGTTGGCAGGCATAAAGGGATTCATCGCTACACCATAGGGCAACGCCGTGGTCTTGGCATTGCCTGGGAACATCCGTTATACGTTGTAGCCATAGATGCCACCCACAATCGCATTGTTGTGGGAAGCAAGGATGAACTTTTAGCAAAAGGGCTTATTGCCACACAGATAAATTTTATGAAGGCAACTTTTGCCCATAACACTCCCGTATGGGTTAAAACACGCTCAACGCAAAAACCATTTAAAGCCCAAGCTACATTTGAAAATAATACCCTTACGGTAACGTTTGAAACACCTCAGGCAAGTATCACACCAGGTCAGGCTGTCGTATGCTACGATGATGATGGTGCAATACTTTTTGGCGGTTGGATTGAAAAAAGTTTTTAATTATAGGGCTTATAATCAGTAACTATCGCTTTCATTATATTTTTACATTCTTCTTCATGTAAGCTCTGCACGTATTCAGATGTTAGTTCTTTTATTTTCGTAACCGATAGCGCATCGAATCCATTGTGGGCAATTTTATAAATCTTTTTATGAAGCGTTGGCACTAGCTCCTCACCATAATTCCATAAATCTTCTTGCAACTTTTCGCCAGGCCGTATGCCGGTGTATACAATGGGGATATCAACATCAGGCTTGTATCCCAAAAGCGTTATTAAATTGCGTGCCACCTCTTCAACCCTGTACTGTTTTCCCATATCAAGCACAAAGATTTCACCACCCTTTGAAAGCATGGCAGCATGAATAACGAGCATCACTGCTTCAGGTATGCTCATAAAGTAGCGCGTCATATCAGGATGGGTAATAGTCACAGGCCCACCTTTTGCAATCTGCTGGTAAAATAGAGGAATAACCGAACCACGGCTGCCAATGACATTTCCAAACCGCACACAGCAGGTGTGCATAGTATCACTATTATATGCAAGCGTTATGATCTCGGCCATACGCTTGGTTGCACCCATCACGCTTACCGGGCGCACTGCTTTATCCGTTGATATGCACACAAACTGCCTCACACCTGCAATATGCGCTGCCTCAAGCACCGTGCGTGTACCAAGGCAATTGTTACGCAGTGCTTCCTGCGGATTTTGCTCCATGATATCAACATACTTGTGAGCAGCAGCATGGAATACAATATGAGGCTTTTCCTTTTCCATAATTTTTTGCATTCTCACTGCATCATTTACATCCGCTATATAATACACTATATCCACACCTTCAAAATACTTTGCATACTCCTGTAATGATTGTTGCAATGTATATAAGGAATATTCGCCCCTTCCCACTGCAATGATGCGCCCTGCTTTAAATTGTAACAGCTGCCTGCAAATTTCAGAACCTATGCTACCACCAGCTCCCGTTACCAGCACGGTTTTACCCTGGCAATACGCTTCAATTGATGAACTATCTATCTCAATTTCTTCACGCCCTATGAGTTCCTCAACACCAATCCCCCGTAGTTCAGGGGTCAGAGCTTTTTCAAAAAGCTTTGTTACTGCAGGCAAAATAGAAATAGCAACATTACCACTTGAGCGAATAATCTTTATAATACGGTCAATTTCTTTTTGTGGTGCAGAAGGCATTGCAACAATACACTCTTTTACAGCATACTGTTCCACTATAGCAGGTATATCCTGAGTGCTTCCCAGCACAGGCTTTCCACATAACAATGTACCAATCTTGCGCCTGTCATCATCCACAAACCCTATAATACTATCAGCCCTGCCATCACGCTTAAATTCAGCAAGCAAGGTTCTTCCCGCTTCCCCTGCACCAGCTATTAAAATAATTTTTAATTTCTTTTTTGGGAATGCTATCTTCTGCGATTTTGTTTCCCGTATAATGACACGATATGCTATGAGCAATGCAAGGCTACCTGCACTTGCAATAAAAAGAACTCTATTATCTAATGACACAACACTGTTATATAGCAACACTATTACTGTAGCACCAGCAAAGCCTTCAATGATACGATAATAATCCTGCAACGTGGCATACCGCCACAATATCCGATAGCTTTGCGTACCATACAATCCTGCTATAGCAAGAAACGTATGCAATAAAATCAATGGTATAAAAGCATTAAACGAATATGAAAACAATAGCAAGGCAATACCATATCCAGCAATGATACATAGCATATCAGCCACAATAGTGATAACAGCTGATAATTTAATTGTATATAGTATTTTTTTCATAATTACCTTTTGAATTGTTGTGCAATTGACAGCACACTTTCAATCACATAATCAACCTGTTCATCGGTCATTGAAGGAAAGATTGGAAGGCTAATCTCCCGTGCAAACACCCATTCGCTATTTGGAAACATCGCTTCCTGATTGCCAAAGCGTTTTACAAAATACGAAAATCGATACAGTGGAATAAAATGCACGCTTGTCTTTATACCACGTTCTTCCAATTTCACAATATATTCATTGCGCGAAATAGAAAGCGCCTCTAAATTTATCTTAAGCGGATAAAGATGCCATGATGATACTCCTTCTTTCACAACATATGGAATTAACGCATCATTTGTAGCAAACGCAGCATTATACCTTTGCGCTATAGCCTCCCTTTTTTTTTGTAACATTTCCACTTTTTTAAGCTGCGAAAGTCCCATTGCTGCAGCAATATCAGTCATGTTATACTTATAGCCCATCTCTTCTATATCATACTGCCAGCTTCCACCCCTGTCATAGCGTTTCCATGCATCACGATTCATACCGTGTAGTCGCAATCTCCCAGCCCGCTGCGCCCATTCTTCATTGCGCGTCACCAGCATCCCACCTTCACCCGTTGCAAGCGTCTTTGTTGCATAAAAGCTATAACAGCCAATATGTCCAAACGTGCCAGCAAGCTTGCCCTCATACCATGATGGCAATGCATGTGCTGCATCTTCAATAACATACAGGTTATGCTGTCTGGCTATATCAAGTATTGCATCCATTGCACAGGGAGTTCCAGCAAAATGCACCGGTATAATGGCTTTGGTTTTGGGCGATAGTAACCGGTATAGTGAATCAACACTGATACAATGAGTATCCCGGTCAATATCAGCCAATACCACAGTAGCCCCACAATAGGAAACAACCTCTGCTGTGGCAACAAATGTATTTACAGGAACTATAACCTCATCACCCAATCCAATACCACACACCTTTAACGCAATATGCAGCGCAGCCGTACATGAGCTTACCGCAATTGCAAATGGCATGCCGATATATGCAGCAAATTTTTCCTCAAACTCAACGGTTTTTGGCCCCATGGTGGTCCAGCCGCTTTTAATGGCGCTGACTGCAGCCTCAAGGTCACTATCATCGATATAGGGAACATGAAACGGAATATTCATTGCAAGCAATCCTTATACAACAGACTATGTATATTTTCGGAAGAAAATAGCGGGTTGAATATGAAAAAAAGAATTGAAAATATTCATAACATATTCATACACTTAACTTATTGAGAAGAATATGAATTTTATACGGGGGTGTCTCAAAAGACACCTCTTTGCAATGGCTTTTGTCTTCCTGTCATTGCGAGGAACGAAGTGACGAAGCAATCCCCTTGTTGCGAGTGCCGTAGTCACGTGGCAATCCCGCTTTCTGCGGCATTGAGATTGCTTCCCTTCGAAAAGCGGTTACTGAGCTTGTCGAAGCACTCAGGACAAGCGCTACGCTTGCAATGACTTTGCACCCGCATCATTGAGAGCACCACGGTTTGTTTTGAGACGGCCCCTGTATATATCAGTCATAATGAAATTATTTTAAAATGTAAAATACTTATGGGCACCTCTCAAACTACTTTCATCATTATAAATGTAATAAAGAGAAAGCGGTTTTATCCTATATATTGTGCCCCAAGGGAACATCCAAAAAAATAATTTTTAGAAGTTCCCTTATGATTCAACATCAAAACATTACACAGAATAGTGAGGATAGTCATGAAAAAAAACATTCTGGCATTGATTTTTATGATGTACATCACTGCTATGCCTTCATTGACCTTTGCAATAGCTGATATCGCAGTTATTGGAGGGTATACCCCCTACGGAAAAATAGATTTTTATGAAGAGGAATATGATTCACTCAAAGGGTATAATTACGGAGTGATGGGACATCTTAATGTTGATACTGAAGTTATCATGTTTGGATTTGGATTTTATTTCCATGGTGAACGGTTGCACTATACATTCAACGGGGACACAAGAGATTTTACTGTTAAACAATCATGGGGGCCTGATATTATTATCATGATAACAGCAAGTGAGATTATTGCCCCGTATGTACGGGCTGGCATTGCACTTTTGAGTGAACTCAAATACGATTACGGCTACGACAAAAAGGAAAAAACCAGATTCTTAAACAGTGGCTGGTGGGCCATAGGTTCAGGTATTCACATAACTGAAGAGATTCTTATTTTTGGCGAATTACAACGACTATCCATGTCCCATGACAATGAACATTCAGCCAAACGGTATACAGTAAATGCTGGAGCAATGTTTAATTTTTAAATTCGTTATAAAAACCAGAAAAAAGTGTGTTTAGTTTCACCGTCTTTTTTTACATATTTATAAAGACCTTTTAATATTGAAAATTTTATAAAACCTGTTTCCTGCTCTTTTTCATAGTTCCATAATATACCCCACAGGCTCCCTACTGAATGATACAGACGTTGTGGCTCTTTCTTCTCATCAAAAAGTATTCCTAAAAGAACCAGTCGTCTTCCATCCTGATATCTAACATTTTCATTATGATAGTACAATAAACCCAAAAAACCCAAATCAAAAATATCATCATATTCCCGGTAAAAACCACTGAGCAAAACGGGCATAATCAATAACCTTGAATGGTTATCGTTATAGTAGTAATAAAGAGGCAGTACTTTATGGCTGAAGCCATATGCATCTTTTTCAGCACCAACCAGCCATAATAATGCATCAACGTCATAATTATTATATTTTTTGTCATAATCATACTCAAATAAGGTGCCCCAAAGCAACCGTAATTTTGTTAATTCAGGCGTAAATTGTGTATCTATTGTGGTAAATAGATATGAATATTCTTTCTTAATTATATCCATTGAATTAGAAAAATAAATCTGGCGGTCATATAGCAACAAAACATCATCGTGAATATAATCATTTGCTCTGTGCCGGTAATATCCGGCAATGAATAGCGTGTTTTCACTTTTGTTTTCTTCTTTATCTTCATATTTGTTGTAATATGTTAAAAGAAGAGGAATAAACAGCGTATATGAGTTAATACCCTGCAACGTGCTTTTATAATACAATGGGTTGATATTGACACTTTGAATAACGCTATCATTGTGAACATATTCTTTGCTGTAATGCAACAGCGAAAAAGACCGCTTTACACTGACTTCATTTTCTTTCCACATTCTGTACCAGTACAGGGGAAATATCCTGAAACCTTTTGTATCAGGTGAATAGTACCAGTTTATAAAAGGCCACAGCAGCGTCTTTTCATGATAATCATCTTCTTTATATTCATCCCAGTATATGTTTAAGGCATACACTTTAAAATAGGAATCACCTTTTTTCTGATAACCATATAATGGAAACAGCACAAAATATTCCTGGTCATCCAAAATATATGAACAGTAAAATGGGAGCAATACAAAAAGCTTGTCTGCAGAAGTCTCATCCCATGTAAGCCATGAAAGAGGCAATAATCTGAAATGCCGCCTGCTGTCTGCTTTCTCAAATGCCATAATCCCAAAACCAATTTTCCACCCCCAGAAAACCAGAGAATCTTCACGGTTCACTGTTTTCTTTTTTACAATCTGCGGTTTGTCAGTTTCATTTTTATTATTTATTTTGGCGATAGTTATCGGTAATGGGTCTTTGCCATGATAGTCGTTTACTGGATTATTAACTACTTCTTCATCCATCTGCGATTGCAGGTTACTATCGCTTTCATTATTTTGAATTTTTTTCAAAGGTATACGGGATGAAAAACTCCACATCTCATACACCCATGATATATCTGTATCAAGGTACATGGTTTTACCGGTACCTATATTCATTGCAACATCCGGCGTAAACATTCCTGTATATGATTTTCGTGCATAGCCTGTTATATTAATATGAATTATGGTGTTTTTATCCTTATAATTATAAATAAGGGGAAGTATAAGGGTCCCCTGGCTTTTTGCATTACGCCATGAAAAATACACAGGAAGAATATGCGTATAGCAGGCAACGGTGCTGCCAGCATACTCATCATTGCTACCTGTATACTGTTTGTTGTGATAGTACGGCCATATCCAGAGTATATCGGTGTTACGAGCCCAGTAATGGTAATGAAAGATACCAAATGATTTCCCTTCATCTTTTGTTATATCCGGCCTGCAATAAAAAGGAATATAGTACCTATAGCTATATTGGCCATATTTATGAAATATGAATGGCGCTATCCACAGGGATTGCAATGACCCTTTATGTGTCTTCCAGTCAATAAACCACATAAGATTAGTATGAGAGCTATCGCCACCAGTACTATAGTAAAACACAGGAATCACAGGAAACATTAGGTTTTTATAAACAGTTTTATGTGAAGTTTCGTCAGTAACAGTACGTCTACCAAAAAGGGGTGTTATGTACTGCTTTGTTGTATATGAATTGTTACTACTTTTCCATATTGCTAAAAACGGCAAAAGGTGATAGTAATAATCCCCGTTAGCATGCTTATTATTGATATACAGTGGCGCCAGCAATGACAGATACCCATCACTTCCTTTTTTCCACATCACAAAAGGAACAACCCAAAAACGGTTAATTCCATCAGGATCCCAGGAATAATCCAGAACCCACAGTATATTTCTGTGACCCCCAGCCATGTTGCTATTATGATAGGTAATGGGTATAATTGGTGCCCAGAATGTATATTCATTACTGTCGCTTTTTGTTTCATAATAAAAAAGGGGTGTAACACATTCTTTATATTTCGATGCTTCAGATGTATAGGAATTGTAATACGACAACAATGGGATCATTAAAAAGTAGGTATCCATATACTGTTTTTCATCAGGGTAATTATGCTGCAAACCCCACCAGAAAAGCAGTAACGCTGATTTATTATATCCAGCATCACTAATTGAAGAATAATATGCAGGAAATAGAATATATTTTGTAGCTTCTGCACCATTAGTTTTTACATATGTTAAAAGTGGGAAGATTACTGTTTTTTTACGATTGTCTATTTTACTTGCAAGATGGTAATATAATGGCAAAACTCTGTATGATGTGTATTTTGGGTAATCAGTATATTTATACAACCACAGAACCATCAATGAATAATGATTATCCCATTTCTCCTGTTCAACAAAAAGCGACTTTACAGGATACTTTTCCTCCTTTTCACTGCCATATACATCATGTTCCCCCATTTCAAGATCTTCCCATTCAGCATATAATGAAGTAGTAATAAAAGAAAACAAAATAACAATATACAATACAAAAGCAAAACGATTGGATTTCATCAGCTATCTCTGTTTAGTGCCACTTTAAAAGGAATGCAATTTTTACTGTAAGCGCACAGACTGAAGCTCCAATAATTGCTCCCCACAGCAAATCAATACCAGTAATAAGCACCGGCCATCCTTTAATAGTTGCCTGGTTTGTCAGGTCATACGTTGCATAGCTTACAAGCCCAAATAGTGCTCCTGCAAATAAAGCCTGTATTGCTGATTGTGCTTTAATTGCAGGTATAATACAAAAATACTGTAACCCAAAAATAAACAGTACATAAAATAAAATAACAGCCCACCACACCACATCACCCATAAGATAACCTAAATATTGTTTGTACATGTTTTTAGCTATCACCGTTAACCACAGAGCGTCAATGAGCAGAAAAAGAATTAATGCGGTACTATACATTTTTACGTAATTCATTATAGAACCTCCTCTCAAAATAAAATTTTGAACACTATGTTATCCTTACACTTTTTTGATATATATACAAATGGGTTATAGTACAGGTATCAAAATAAAACAATTGTTTTTTTATTAATAATATCAAGAAAGTCATATTACAGGCTCAATTGACTGTATATCCACTTTTACTGATACGCCTTTCTGCAAAATATCAACTGACACAACGACGTGATGTTCTGTTCCCCTGCTTACCAGTATCCCCTGTACACCTGATAAAGGACCACTGATTATTTTTACCTTTTGTCCTTCTTTTAAATAAGGGTGTTCATCTATTGTAAGCTTGCTGTTGACCATTTTATAAATGCTTATTATCTGATCATCAGCTACAGGCTGATATCCGGAACTATCGCCCAATATTTTTACCACACCTCTAATTTTTAAAACTTGCAAAAAATAAGCTTTATCATTGGGAAGCTTAACAAACAAATAGCCGGGAAACAGCGGAAAAGGAATGAGCTTGTTTCTATCTTTCCATTGTCGCAATCTTTCAACCACTGGCAAAAATGACTCAATACCTTTTGCTAACAGTGCACTGTGCACTTTAAACTCATGGCGAGAGCGAACATACACCGCATACCAGTTACTTTCCATTGTGCCATACCAGCAGCGCTTTGTCTAAATTGAGTTTTTCTTTATATTTTGTTTTTTCCTTTGGCGATAGCACCAGTGGCCGTATCTTGCGTTTTATAATTCCTTCAGCTTTTTCAATGAGTTGAGCCAGATATGAATAATCAACAGCACCTACAATGACAACATCAATAATGCCACTATCTATCCCTTTTGCATAATCGCCAACCACATACGCTTCATGTACTTTTCCTAATTTGGCAAGCACACTGTCAATCAACACATCGATACCCAAATATTTTTTCACAACACTGTGAATATCTTTATAAAGTGGGTGACTGGTATTTGCATTGTAGTACACCTTATTGCCATTGGCGTTGCGCTCTAAATAGCCTGCATCCACAAGACGGTCAAGTTCCACACGCACTGCATTGGTGGATTCATTCATCTGAGCAGCTAATTCACGTAAATACCCTTTAGTGGAAGGATTAATAAAAAATTTAAGTAAAATTTTAAGCCGCGTTTTTGATGTAATAAGTGCATCCAGCATATGCACAACGAGTAATATTATTGCTCGTTTTTGTCAAGTATTATTGAAGAATATTACCTATTGTTTATTTTCTAATTCGTTAAAAAATCTTTATCATCCAGGCCTATAAACCCTATATCAATATCCGAATATTCATAAAATGAATATGGCCTGGTAATGGAACCAAAAATATATGCTTCCTGAAATGATATTACTGCATAAAGCTCTTCCAGAACACTATGTATTTTATGTAACAATTCACAACGTATACGTTCACGTTCTTCTTTTTTTTTAATGAGTATTGTATCTAATATATATGTAGAAGATTGTGCCATGGTATCTTCGAATGTTATATATTTATAAATACCCAATGTATACTATTTCAAAAATGAAAAGTCAAGCACTTTCACATCATATTCTTAATAATTACTTATAACAGAGATGTATGTATTATTTCATCAATACAGAAGCAAACATGTAAACAACGGAATATTATATATCAAGATGAAATTCATTGATGGGATTCTGTGGTAATTTGCCTATTGTTACCAGGGAAAACTTTGCATTGTCTAAAATCCTGTGGGCAACTCGCATAAAATCTTCCATAGTAACTGCCTGAATATTCCGTACTATTTCCTTGAATGTAAATTGCTGACCAAAAACAATCTCATTTTTAGCAATATGGCTCATACGCACCTCAGTACTTTCAAGGCTTAACGCCATATTCCCAATAAGGTAACTTTTTGCATCAGACAACTCCTCTTCGGAAATCCCCTGAGATGTAATTAGCCGGCACTCATTTGCTATTAGCTGTAATAGTTTATTATACTGTGAAGGAGCTGTCCCGCAATAAATACCAAAAACACCCGTATCCATGAACGATGAATGAAAACAATATATACTATAGCATAATCCTTCTTTTTCCCGGATATTCTGGAAAAGACGTGATGACATACTCCCGCCTAAAATAGTATTAAATAAATAAAATGCCCATCTGTCCTCATCAACTTTACTCAAGCCATCAGTACCAATACACAGGTGTATCTGCTCTAAGTCTTTATCCAGGTGTACCCGTAATTTGCGTTCATACTGTGGTAGTGCAGGAAAACCTTTCAAATTTTGTGATGTACAATCCTTACCAAAATACTTTTCAATAATCTGCCGGGCATCTTCTATAGTGAAGTTTCCGGAAATGACAAAAAGGCTTTCATCATCAGTATAATGCTGTTTATAAAATGCTACAATACTGTCTCGATTAATGGAGGCTATTGTATCCAAACTGCCCAGTATTGAATGCCCCAATGGGCTGTTATAAAACATGGTATCCATGAAAAGGTCATGGATATGTTCATCCGGTGTATCTTCATACATTCGGATTTCTTCAATCACCACATTTTTTTCTTTTTCTATCTCTTCGGCATCAAACGTGGAATGAAGATAGGTATCAGATAGTATTTCAACAGCTAATTCTAAATAATCCGATACCACATTAATATAATAACAGGTATATTCCCTGTTGGTTGCTGCATTGTGCTGTCCGCCTACCCTGTCAACCAAACGTGCAATATCCTTTGCACTATATTTGTCTGTGCCCTTGAAAAGCATATGCTCAATGAAATGGGCATACCCCATCTCATTGGCTTTTTCGTGGCGTGAACCAACCTTTATCCACAGACCACATGACACTGATACAACATTATCAATTGGCTCAAGCAAAACTGTAAGCCCATTAGGGAGTGTAAATTTATGTACCATTTTTTTTGGCTAATGCTTCTTCATAGCGTCTTTACGGCTTAAGTTGATGCGCCCCTGCTCATCAATGCCAATAACCTTGACCAGCACTTCATCACCTTCGTTCAAAATATCCTTCACCTTTTCAACCCGTGAATGATCAAGCTTGGAAATATGTACCAGCCCCTGTTTCCCGGGCAATATTTCTACAAACGCACCAAAATCAGTAATCCGCTTAACAATACCTTTGTAGATAGCACCAACTTCCACCTCTTCAACCAATCCTTTAATAGAAAGCTGTGCTTTCTCAATTGCATCCTGTTCATTGGCAGAAATAAATACGGTACCATCAGGCTCAATATTAATCTCAGCACCTGATTCCTCTATGATCTTTTTAATGACTCTGCCACCGGGCCCAATCACTTCGCCAATCTTTTCAATTTCAATTTTCATAACGGCAATTTTTGGTGCATGGGGCGATAGTTCCTTTGCAGGCTCTGATATTACTTCATTCATCTTTTCCAGTATATGGAGCCTTCCTTCCTTTGCCTGCTCTAACGCTTTGCGCATAATCTCTGTGGTGATACCCTCAATCTTTATGTCCATCTGAAATGCGGTGATCCCGGTTGCAGTACCGGCAACCTTGAAATCCATATCACCCAGATGGTCTTCAATACCCTGGATATCACTTAAAATAGCATAGCGGTCGCCCTCCAGTACCAGGCCCATTGCAATACCAGCAACTGGCGCTTTCATGGGCACACCAGCATTGAACAATGCCAGCGAACCTGAACACACAGTAGCCATTGATGAAGAACCATTAGACTCAAGTATTTCTGAAACAACACGGATGGTATAGGGGAATACATCTTCATCGGGAATAGCATATTCCAGTGCTCGTTCAGCCAGCATACCATGGCCAATCTCACGACGGCCCACACCGCCAACTCTTCCAACTTCACCAACGCTGAAAGGAGGGAAGTAGTAGTGAAGCATGAACCGCTTATATGATTCTTCAATTAAATCAATACTATCAATACGCTGGGAATCAGCAACTGTTCCCAAGGTCACTATCCCCAAACTTTGTGTCTGGCCACGAGTAAAAAGTGCCGACCCATGCGCACGTGGCAAAATGCCAATCATGATATCGATAGGCCTTATATCTTTAAGGCCCCTTCCATCTGCTCGCTTGCCTTCATTTAAAATACGTGAGCGCACCACTTCGGCATCTAAGTTATCTACAATTTCAGGCACCAACCTAATGGTTTCAGGAAATTGTTCCTGCAACTGGCTGGTTATTGTTGTAATCAGTGTGTCTTTTGCTTGCTCACGTGCCTTCTTTTCATGAACATCTTTTAATTGTTCTATGTTGGTAAAATATTGTTCTCGTATAACTTTCTCAAGTTCCTTATCGCTTAATTTTGGTTCATAGGTCATCAGGGGCTTGCCACAGGATTCTTTTAATGCTTCCTGTACTTCACATAGTTTTATAATATTAGCATGGGCAAATTCAACAGCTTCTATCATTTCATCTTCGGTTAAATTCTTTGCCTGCCCTTCAATCATGGTCACAGCTTTTTTTGTTCCGGCCACAACAAGGTCAATATCACTGTGTTCCATTTCCTGAAAGTATGGATTTATCTTCCACTGCCCATTGATTCTCCCAACCCGTACTGCCCCAACAGGCCCCTTAAAGGGAATGCCTGATATAATGAGTGCAGCTGAAGCTGCATTTATTGCCATCACATCCGGCTGATGCTCTCTGTCAGCAGAAAGCACATAAATAATAACCTGTACCTCATTGACAAAATCATCCGGGAATAAAGGCCGTAGGGGTCTGTCAGCCAGCCTGCTGGTTAAAATTTCCTTATCGCTGGGTCTTCCTTCACGTTTAATAAACCCACCAGGTATCTTGCCCGCTGAGTAATGTTTTTCCCGGTAATCAACCGTCAACGGGAAAAAATCCTGTCCTTCCACAACCTTCTTTGACGCAACAGCCGAAGCAAATACTATCGTTTCACCACACGAAACCGCCACAGCACCATCTGCCTGCTTTGCAAGTATTCCAGTATTAAACAGGATTACATCATCTCCAATATGTACTACAAATTCTTTATTCATTGTATAATCCTTAACTACTTATTTTAAATTCTTTTGAACCCTTTACCTTCGTATGCCAAGTGATTTAATCAGTTCTCTGTACTTTGTCAAATCCTTCTTTTTAAGATAATCAAGAAGCCGTCTGCGTTTACCTACAAGCTTGAGCAAACCACGCCGTGAGTGATGGTCTTTAACATGTACTTTGAAATGTTCGGTCAGATGGTTAATCCTCTCAGTTAAAAGGGCAATTTGAACCTCTGCTGATCCGGTATCCTTGTCATGCAACTGGTATTTGTTGATAATCTCGTTTTTTTCTGCCATACGACTTTTTAGTCCTCCTTACAATCACTATATTCTAATTTATTGAATTTACTGTAAGCCTTATAATTCACAGTGCTATTTGCAGTCAAAATCAGTCAAGAAATAAATTATACAGGAACTTCTTAAAAACTGTTTTACGGATGTTCCCTTGTGAGCACACTATATAGGATAAAACCGCTTTCTATTATATGAATAATTTCGGAAAAAAGCAGTTTTTCAAGGTACCCATAAAAGTGGAGAACACTTTTATTTCATTGTATCAATTTTATCAAGCTCTTCAATAAAAACTTTTTTACACCTGTACCCTTTTTCATCTTTTACAGCCAGAGCCACTAAATCTTCAGTTCCCTCAGGAACCACCCTGAATACAGGCTCACCGGTAACATATGTAATATCATCATAGCCAAGCAGCTTTCCATGTTTAATCTTTATCAAAGAATCTCGCTTTACTGCTATAATACCAAAGTGACCAAGCGCACTGAAAGGAGTAAAAATTCCACGCATATCTTTAATACTTTTGTGCGATAGTTCAACGCATTGTTCCATGGTCATGGCATCAGTAACGGTGAAGTCACCAATGGCAATTCTTCGCAATGCTATAACATGGGCCCCTGTGTGCAATCGCAAACCCAGGTCTCGAGCCAGTGCTCTGATATAGGTGCCTTTACTGCACGTAATGTCAAGCGTAAGCTTTGAACAAGCTGTATCAAAATCAAGTACTCTAATGTCATGTATGTGGACCGGTCGTGGAGCTATCGCCACCGATTCCCCTTTGCGTACCCTGTCCGATGAACGCTTCCCGTTAATTTTAATGGCCGAATATTCAGGAGGAGCCTGCATAATTTGGCCTATAAAATAGGTTTTCAGGCAGGAGTGTATATCCTCAACTGTGCACTGAATATTGCTTTCTGAAATAACCTGCCCCTCACTGTCATGTGTGTCAGTTGCCACCCCTAATTGCATAGTGGCAATATACCGCTTGTCCATACCCATAAAAAACGGCACCAGTCGCGTTGCCCACCCTACGCACACAATTAAAAGGCCTGATGCAAATTTGTCCAGCGTACCTGCATGGCCACACTTTTTCGCTTTCAGTGTTTTTCTGATATGATGTATACAATCAAAAGAAGTATAGCCAGAAGGCTTGTCTATAAGCAACACGCAATCCTTTATATGGGGAACACTCATATTTTACGTATCACTGCTTCCGCTATTATTCTTTGAAGATTCTTTTTCTAATTTTTCCAAGAGATTAACCATATCCACGCCTTCTTCAATAGATGTGTCTAAATGAAAGCGAATTTCAGGAATAGTGCGAATACTCAGGGCTTTCCCAACTCTAAACTGGATAAACCCTCGTGCAGATTGCAGGCCAGCCAGTGACTTCTTTTTGGTGTTTTCATCACCCAGCACTGAAACATACACATCTGCATATGCATAATCTTTACTCAATTCAACATTTGTTACCGTTACAAACCCAATACGGGGATCTTTAATCTCCGTTACTATTAACGTGCCAACAAGTTTTTTAATCTGTGTCTCTAATTTCTGTTTTCTGAATCCCATGTTACTGGTTTATCCCCGTGAGGAATCCTCTAATTTCTTTTTTATTTCTATTATCTGATATGATTCAAAATTGTCGCCTTCTTTGATATCATTGAAATTCTCTAACGTAAAACCACATTCCTGACCTGCTTCAACCTCACCTGCATCGTTTTTAAAACGTTTCAATGAATTAAGCTTGCCATCATAAACCACAACACCATCACGAATTAGCCTGATGTTATCGCTTCGCTTCAATCGTCCTGTTAACACAATAGCTCCTGCCACAGTTCCAACCTTGCTGATTTTGAAAACCTGTTTAACTTCACCTGTTGATGTAATCTCCTCCTTCATTTCAGGAGATAGCATCCCTTCCATGGCTGCCCTGACGTCATTAATGGCATCATAGATGATATTATAATACTTAATTGACACACTTTCTTTTTCGGCAATCTCGGCAACCTTTGCCGATGGCCTTACCTGATATCCTATAATGATAGCATTGGAAGCCGAAGCCAGCATAACGTCCGATTCATTAATCCCACCTGTTGCAGCATGAATTACTTTAACACGAATATCGTTTGTAGAAAGCTTCTGCAACGAATCGCGTAATGCTTGAACCGAACCATCAACATCTGCTTTAATTACAATCTTAAGTTCTTTGATTTCGCCTTCCTTAATCATGGTATTCAGGTCTTCCAGCGTTACCTTCTTTATCTTCTGTGCACTTTCAAGCCGCACCAGTTCCTGGCGCTTCTGGGCAATTTGGCGTGCATATTTTTCTGATTCAACTACCTGGAACGGATCACCTGCTGACGGCACTCCACTTATACCAAGAACTTCAACCGGCATTGAAGGAGTGGCTTCCTGTACCTGTTCACCGGTATCAGTAAACATTGCACGTACCCTACCTGAATATAAGCCCACCACAAACGGATCACCAACATGCAATGTGCCATTCTGAATCAGCACTGTTGCAATGGGCCCCCGGCCAGGGTCCAATTTTGATTCAATAACAACACCCTTTGCACGCAGCTTAGGATTGGCTTTAAGCTCAAGCATTTCTGCCTGAATTAATATTAATTCCAAAAGTTCGCGAATGTTTATTTTTTGTTTTGCACTTATTTCAGCAAAAAGTGTTGTCCCTCCCCACTCTTCTGGTATAAGTTCATATGCGGTTAACTCCTGTTTTACCCTGTTTGGGTTAGCTTCAGGAAGGTCTATTTTATTTATTGCTACAATAATAGGAACATTTGCAGCTTTAGCATGATTTATTGCTTCTATGGTCTGCGGCATAACACCATCATCTGCTGCTACCACCAGCACAACAATGTCGGTTACACTTGCGCCACGTGCACGCATTGTGGTAAATGCTTCATGACCAGGAGTATCAAGAAATGTTACATATTTATCTTCAACCTTTACCCTATATGCACCAATATGCTGTGTAATACCTCCATGTTCCGTTGCTACAACATTGGTTTCACGTATTGCATCAAGCAATTTTGTTTTACCATGATCTACATGTCCCATAACAGTTACTATTGGTGGTCGTGGCACATAATCCTGTGGCCTGTCCTCTTCATCAACTTTGATAACTGTTTCTTCATATAATGAGACCACTTTTACTTCAGTACCATATTCACTTGCCAGTATTGAAGCAGTATCAGCATCAATGACCTGATTGATTGTGGCCATAACACCCATTGACATAAGCTTGGCAATTACTTCACTGGCTTTTATATTCATCTTTTTGGCAAGATCTCCAACGGTAATTGTCTCGGTAATCTCTATTTCTTTTGGAGCAACAGCTTCCCGGGGCTGTGATTCCTTTTTTCGCTTCAAGAGTAATAATTTTTCTTCCAGTTCTTCCTTTTCTTTTTTTAAGAAGCGTTTATCTTTTTCCTTATCTTTTTCCTTGGCTTTTCCCTTGTCTTTCTGCCGTTTCTGCAAATCCACAACTTCTTTATCAATAACCGGAACATCTCTTTTTTCAACTACTGTTGGAGCATGCTGCCTTTCAGATCTCTGTTCCTTTTCTTCAGTCTTTGGCCTTTGCCTTTCATCTTTCCTGAAATCCTTTCTGGGGAACCTGTCCTTAGGCTTCCCATGTCTTTCTTTTTTATCAAATCGTTCTTTTTTTTCCTGCTTTTCTTTTTCCCCTGCTCCCGTTTCTGCGCGCTGTTTTGGAGCAGTCTCTTTTAAATCCTCTTTATGTTCAACAACTTCTTCAATTGCTTCGTCTTCTTTTGCTTCAGCTTCTTTTTTTAACTCTTTAGCTACGTGAACTTTTCTTTTCAGTTTTATTTTCTTCTTTAATTCTGCCTGCTGAATAAGTTTCTTTGCTTCCTGGGCTCTCTGTTCTTTTATTATCTGAATCTTCTTTTCTATAAGAAACACATCGTCATTTGCCAGTTCAGATTGTTCATCTGTACAGGGGATGCCAAGATCCTTACAGATTTTTATAACATCATCTGTTGAAACATGATTTTTTGTTGCTACATCGATAGCTTTCATTAACAAATCCCTATTTGATTAAATTATTAGCCTGTACGTATGCCATAAACAGAACAGAGCTACCCACAAACCCTGCCCATATGAATAATAGACTGTCCCTCCCGTTTAAATGACACCATGTATACTATTCTTGCTTATCTTCCTGTTCATCTTCGTAATCTTCTTCTTCAAAGTCAACATATTCTTGTATTATATTTATTATCTTTTGAGCTGTCTTTTCACCAATGCCATCAATGTTCATCAGATCTTCTACAGATTTTTCAACCAGATCCTCAACAGAGAAAATTCCACCTGCCTCAAGCAAAGCAATGGTTCGGGCATCAAGACCTGGCAATTCTTCCAGCGGTGTTTCACCTTCTGATGTTGTTGCAAATAGCTGCTCAACCAATGCACGTGATTCACTAGAACTTAAGAATTCACGATACTGATCCTCGGTTTTAATATCAATATTGAACCCACATAATTTGGCTGCCAGCCGTGCATTATGACCGTTTTTACCAATAGCAAGCCTGTACTGATCATTGTCCACAACAGCTATCACCCCGCCATCCCTGGTTTCAATAATTTCTTTAACTTTTGCGGGAGTCAATGCATTTGAAGCCATTACCTTTTTATTTGGTGAATATTCTATAACATCGATCTTTTCCCCTTCAAGCTCACGGACGATTGATTGAATCCGCACACCTTTCATTCCAACACATGCACCCACGCTATCAATGTCATCCCTGTCACTGGTTACAGCAACCTTGGTACGCATTCCCGGCTCCCGTACAATATTTACAATTTTTACTATTCCATCATATATTTCGGGGATTTCCATTTCAAAAAGTTTTTCAACAAATTTTGGGTGTGCACGCGATAGTACCACACTGGGACCCTTGCTATTTTTTTGTACACTCAGTACTATGGCTTTAACTCTATCGCCAATTTTATAATGTTCAAGCGGCGACTGCTCACGTGCAGGTATGATACCTTCAGTTTTTCCAAGATCAATATACAGTGCTTCTTTTGTTTTACGCTGGACATAACCATTTATTAATTCATTTACTTTATCTTTATACTCATCATAAACAATGTTTTTCTCTGCCTCTTTAATCTTTTGCAAAATAACCTGTTTTGCTGTTTGTGCAGCTATGCGTCCAAATGTTTCAAGCGGATTTTCTTCTACTATGACCTCATCGCCAAACTTTACATCTGGTTTAATCTTTTGGGCTTCTTCCAGCGATATTTCTTCAGCATGATTTTTAGGCACCCGTACCACCATTTTTCGTGAAATAATCTTTACGGTATTTTTTTCCCTGTCAAAGGTAATATCTACAGGTTTGGTGATGCCATATTGTTTTTTATATGCAGACAGCATCGCTGACTGAACTATCTCCTCAATCATTTCACGGGTTATTCCTTTTTCAGTAGCAATCTGATGCAGTGCTTCAAAAAAGTTTCCACTCATACTGTTCACCTTTTAATAATCTAAATTTGCTTTTATAATTTGGGCATAAGAAAAGGTCAATACCTTATTGGTTTCACCAATAGTTACTATCTCCCCATCTATCCTTGTGAGCGTGCCTTTGAATGTTTTCCTGGTATCCCCCTCCTGGTAAATACCCTTAACAGGTGCTCCTGTAAATCGTTGAAAATCTTCAATAGTTCTGAGTTCTCGCTTTATTCCCGGTGAAGATATTTCAATAATATAGTCATCAAGCACCTGCCTTTCATCTATACGATGGGATAACTCCTTGCTAAATTTTTCACAATCAAGATGCGATATGCCATTAATGTGGTCAATCTTAACAGTAATGCGCGGTGTTTTCCCGTGCAAAACAAGAACACTGTCATATATAGTGTAGCCAAGGTCGTGAGCCACACTGTTAATTATTAATTCAAGGTTTTCATTGAGTTTCATTATACTGCTCATGTTTATAGATATATAAGGGAACTTCTAAAAACAGTTTTTTGGGATGTTCCCTTGAGGGCACAATATAAAACAATATAAATAGGATAAAACCGCTTTCTTTTTATTACATCTGTAATGATGAAAGCAGTTTTTAGATGTGCCCATAAAATTGACTAAAAAAAAGAGTGGCTTTTGCCACCCGCTTTACACACAATCTTTAACAATAAAGCAGAAAACCAACTACCTCAATTAATCAATATAGTATCATGTGCTTACAATTTCAAGCTTTTTTTTAACTTTACATTCTCTGCAGGAAAAATTCTGATTTACATACTACGCCATACTTGTATATATTTTACCTACAATAAATCACTGTATATAAGGTACTTTATGGAACGTGATATTTTGCAATCAATTAAACTGGAAATTACTAAAAATCTTAAATTTACACCGTACCTACGTATATGCCTTCACCCATTTATTGCACAATCAAAAAGTGATATTGCACATACTATACTTTGCGCAGAATTATCTGCAGAGCCAGCGATTCGCTTCAGTGCAATACGTACAATAACAAGCTATCTACTGCCAGGATTCACTGACCTTTTCCATGCTTTATTCCAGCACTCAATAACCGATGATGAAAAGATCCAGATTTGCATTTATCTGGCAACATATGGAAATAGCCAGACGGTAGAGCTTTTTAATAATTATATTTTGGATAATTTCAATAAAGAATCAAACTATACCATAGTAATTCAGTGCCTGGAAACATTAAGAATATTACGGCATCCTGACAACTCTCTCCTTACCACATTAAAAAGCATTATTAATGATACTGGAACCCATGAGGTGATCCGGTATTATGCAATACGAACATTATCAATTTTCAATGATATTCATGTTCTGAGTTCATTGATCAATCAGAATGAATATACACTTTTAGGAATTTTTGATGCAATTGCATTTATGAGTGACTATTGTATTACCCAAAAAAAAGAAGCACCAGATTCATCAAATGAAGAAAATCTTATTATTGAACTCAGGGTCTTTTTATCCAAGATGCTGCCACAATTTGATGAATTTTCAACAAAGGTAAAGATTTCATGTTTGAACGCTCTTATTACATCTAAACATAGAGAAACCAATGATTATGTTCTAAAAATACTGAGTGGCCAAAATGAAAATGAAAAAGAAGAACTCCTTCTTTTACTCCAGCATAATATCATGTTCTTACGGGATCCTGAACCGTTAATCAGGGCACTTATTTCATATGGCACTGTATCGTCTCATCATAATACAATAATTGTTGATACCATAATAAACTATTTTGAATCATTTCAAAACGACAGAAGCAGTACTTTATTAAAAGATAAACTTTTCAATTATTTTACTGTCACCCTGGATTCTTTCTTTGAACTTTATAGGAAAAATTACATGATATCAGATGTAGAAGAAAAAAACTACCCCGAAATCTTCAGGGAGGTAAGGAATTTTATACTATTAAAATTTTCTCCACAAATTTTAAACAGAATTATTCATTATCTCAGACATGAAAAAAATGATGATATACAAAAAATCATCACTCTTTTAAGCACGTATCTTCCTTTCATCGACAGCTCTATCCGTAATCCATTTACATCATTAGTTGAAATGCTCTATGATAGAGATCCCAAAAGCAGAGAAATTACTGCCTCGCGATTAGAAACGATTGACTTTGAAAAACGATTTTTACAGGAGCGAATTGTTAGATTATGTACTATAATAGCCAGATTAAATATTCAATCGGCTGCAACCCTCCTTGTAAAAATCTACAATTATCTAAAAAAGTATCGTGATGAAAAACTATTTGATGCATGCATACAAACATTATCCACCATGAAGTACCCCTATATGCTTGGGGAATTGGAATTAATGTTATTATCAGGCGACCGTAATGACCAGCTTTTTTCACTCAAATACCTTGGACGCTATACAGACCAGCAGGCAGCTTCTATTCTTTTTGAACTTTTGAAGAATACAACAAATCTAGACCCTGAAGTAATGGTTACAGCCTTACATCTCCTGTTACAGGATGAAACTACACAATACAAAAATTCATCTGAAATCCTTAAAAATATTGTACTGACATACAATGATATAGCCATTAAGCAATCCGCAATACTTACTATTGGTCACTGCGGCGATGAAAAAGAGATGGAATGGCTTATAACACTTTTTAGTGAAACAAATGAAATTTCTTTAAAGGAAACAATACTACAATCAATTAGCAGCATAATACCCCGCTTAAGGGATTTCAATAAAAGGGCATTGTCACAGTTTCTCCTGGATTGTTTGAAAGAATCAGGGATTCGCATTCGCATATATGCAATCGCAATATTATTACAACTCAACAATAAGGATGTTGCAAAATATATTAAAGAAATGCTCATTATAAAAAACAGGGACATCCAGACAGAAATGCTGTATATATTTCATAATTACAATACACCTGAATTTTCATATTTTCTACTATCATTATTAAAAGAAGAATATGCAATTGCTCATGAAACAATATCAATATTACAGAATCTACCCGCTGAAATTTCTGAAGACATCGTCAATTTTATTGGTAATATGTACAGAAAGAATGGGATTGATATTTCTCAGGCACAAACTTCATTAACAATCAAACCAGGCAAAATTGATACTTTAAGTGATTTCTTTATTATTACAATAAAAACATATGAAGATACAAATCAAGTTTTGCTTGAAAAGCTTGTGACCAAACTCAATACTATACAATCCCTTATCCTGGATCACTGCAAAAGAAACAACCTTACTATCCATGCACTATTACCGGGATTAATTACAGTATATTCTAATAATCCTTTGAATGTTGCTGATGCTCTTATAGCCATTGTACAAAGTATACAGAAGTATAATGACACTTCAAACACACCATTTAAAGCAATTATTCAATCCTACAATGCCAGGGTAATGCAATCAGGGCAGGATATTATTATAGTATCTGATGCACGATACACCCATGACATTCTGTATAACTACGCCATCATAGATGAAAATCTTTATTCTGCAATACGTGAAGAATTTACCTGTAATCCCCTGCCGCATATATTTGCCACTCATTCACATATTCCACTGTTTTATTTATCCAATAAAAAGAATTCGCTTGTTGAAGCCCATAAGGCTCTTGACCAGATTATCCTGAACGAAAAGACAAAAAAAGAAAAGGAACATGAGTTGCTTGAAGAAATAAAAAAAAGAAAACTTCACATACAATCTCAGGGCTCTGCAGATTATCTTGCTACCCTTGAAAGAGTAAACGGCATTTTGCGGAGCGAAATCAATGAAATTAATAAATATATACAAAAAAGAAGCACTGATAGAGAGCTCAACACACAGGTTTCCAAAATGCTTGAAAATTTACAAAGAAAAATATTTCTGGAAATATCTAATTTCACTATGAAGTAATATCAATCCAAACCCTTTAAGTCATTGCAAGCAAAGCTACGCAATCCCAATCCAATTTTACTATGAATAAAATCAATCCCAACAGTATAATAATAACTACAAGCTAAAAATAGCAACAGATACTATACTATTCTACATGTTCCAATTCGGCAAACTGACGCGAAAGATTCATTTTATGTTCTATCAGCGTATATGAATGGGTAAGAAAAAAAACATCATTTTTAAACTTCAATAATTTTTCATACTGCTCATATGCAGTTTTATAATCTTTCAATTTAAAGGAGCTTTCGGCAAAATAGTAATGATACGCCTTGTCATAATCCGCTTTTGTCACATCTATTGATTTTAGCCATATAAGTGCTTTATAATATTCACCTTTTTTAAAATGAATCTTTGCATACCCTATTACTGCATCAGGATACTGTGGATTAATTTTTAAAGCGGCATCAAAAAATGTTACAGCCAATTCTAACTGATTTCGTTCAACATAAATATTCCCTATTTTAATTATTGCTTGAAGCTCTTTGCGGTTAATCTGCAGAGCTTTTCTGAACAAGATAAGCGCATCACCTTCTCTACCAGTTAATGCATACAGCTCACCCATTACAATATATATCTTTGGATTTTCAGGCACAATATGCATTGCCTTTTCCAGGTATATACGGGCAGCATCATATTCTCTTTTCCGCATACACGCAACACCACAATTATATAAAAAAGGATAAAAAAGGGGAGCATGTTTCAAACCCTCCTTAAATATATCTATGGCCCCTTCCAGATCATTTGCTACAAGCTTATCAGCACCTTTATTATTATGCAGGGCTGCTTCAGTATTGCCTGTGCAAAAAAGTACTCCATCCTTTTCATAAATAGTATATATTGGATTTTGTGCGATAGTTCCCGTCAATTCATCTGAAGCAAAACAAAAGCTACAGGATAGTAATACCAACATTGCAGTCTTCAATGGTAAAGAAAACATGCTACCTTTGCTCCATTCACAGTCACTGTTGCAGGATATGCTTCCCTGCATACAGGCATTGCGTATTGGCACCGAGGATGGAAATGGCACCCTTTTGGGGGATTTTCAGGTGAAGGGATCTCTCCCTTAACAACAGAAAATGAATGTTTAGAAGGTTGTATATCGGGGATTGAAGCAATTAAACTACGGGTATATGGATGCATTGGTTTTTTATACAGGTTGTCTGAAATATTTTCTTCAACAATTTTACCTAAATACATAACCCCAACCCTGGTACTTATATGTTTTACCACTGCTAAATTATGAGCAACAAAGAGATATGCCACTCCTAATGTTTGCTGCAAATCATTAAGCAAATTTAATATCTGCCCCTGTATTGATACATCAAGAGCTGATATAGGTTCATCTAGAACCACAAATGAAGGACTCAATGCCAGAGCCCGAGCAATACAAATACGCTGTCGTTGTCCTCCACTGAATTCATGAGGGTAGCGTGAAGCATGCCCTGCATCAAGGCCAACCATTTGCAAAAGATTATACGTTTTTTCTTTTACTTCCTCTTTTGATAAGTTTTCATGAATGCGCAGAGATTCAGATACAATCTTTTCTACAGTCATACGTGGATTAAGCGAACCATACGGATCCTGGAATACTATCTGCATATTTTTTCTAAATCTACGTAAATCATCTTTTGACAATGTATGCAATGGTGTATTTAAAATATCTATCTCCCCACTGTCAGGTTCAATGAGGCGAAGCAATGTACGTGCCAGCGTTGTTTTCCCACATCCACTTTCACCCACAAGCCCATAGGTGGTTCCCTCAATGATAGATAAACTAACTCTATCAACTGCTTTAACAATAGATTTCTTCCCAAAAGCACCTTTCTTCATGGTAAATGTCTTAACAATATCCCGTACCTGAACAACACAATTGCCGTTTTCCATTAGTAAATAATTATCTCCATCAAAAAATAAAAAATTCTGACCTTTCACCTAACTTCATGTGATTTGATAAAACATTCAAAACATTCATTGTCAATATAAAAATATTTGAATTATTATCTATTTTGATTAATATTTATAGAGTATACATCTCATGAATCAAACTTAATAAGCAGGTATACAATATATAATTTTTTTTCTTATACCATAACAAAGGAGCAATAATGATATGGGGAATTTAATAACAAAAAGAATTTTTTCACTTTTATTACTCGTTCTAGTACTCGCGAGTTCAGGATGTGCTACGATATATCAACAACAAAAGAAAAAGATGAATGAGAATTACTATGAAGGCATACAACTGTATAAAAAAGGGAATTATGCACAGGCTAAGGAACGTTTTGAAACAGTGCTTTCCATTGACCCCGAACATACAGGAGCACGCCAGTATTTAATTATTACCACAGAAGCCTTGCAGAAACGTGCCCAAAAATATTATGATGCTGGTATTAATTATAAGCGTAAAGGTGATCTGGAAAATGCACTGTTGCAGTTTCTTGAAGCCCAAAAACGAGACCCTGATTATAAAGATGTAAAAAACCAAATTGAAAGCATCCGCAGCTCTAAATTTGCTCAGAAAAAATATGACCAATATTATACTACTGCTAAAAAACAATTTGATAAAAAGCAATATATTGCAGCATACACCAGCGCCAGCAGAGCAGAATTGTACAATCCTGACAGCCTTGAGCTTGCAACGTTAAAAACACGAATTAAAAACCAGCTGGATAATGCTTCTTATCCATACACTTCAAAAGCTGAAGAGGCTCGTAAAAAGAATACGTTTGATACAGCAAAAACATATTGTAACAAGGCACTCAAACTAAATCCATGGGATGAAAAAGCAAGGAATATCCTTAAAGATATTAATAGAATGGAGAATCTCAATGAAATGTATGCCAATGGTGAAAAGGCATATCGTAAGGGTGATCTTATAACAGCCTATCGGTTATTTAAAAGGGTTGACAATGAAGAACCAGGTTATCGCAATACCACAAATTATCTATCAACCATCAAATCAAAACTGGAAGGTAATATTAACACCTACTATAATAATGGGGTAACATACTACGAACAGGATAATTTTGAAGCAGCAATTGCTGAATGGGATAAAGTGCTTTTAATTGACCCTGACCATCAGAAAGCCCGGGAATACCGTGAAAGAGCTGTAGCAAAATTAGAACTTCAGAAAACATTACGGTAATACCAGTACTTTATATACCCACTTTTAAAATTTGGGGGCATAGAGAGCACTATATCTCATACAACTTTTTGCAAAGCTTTTCCTGATACCAGTTGTTTGATTCCCTCATCAAGCCCTTCTAAGGTAAGCTCAAACATGGGGAATATATTCTTAATCATGCGGGTTGTCTGTATATAATCCCATGAGCGTTTAGGGATTGGATTAAGCCATATTGAATGCTTGAATGTTTCCCGCAATCGTTGCAGCCACACAATTCCTGGTATATCATTGTGATACCAATAATCAATAGCTCCGTTTACCCAGGTAAGCTCTGAAGGAGCCATTTCAGCATCACCAACAATGATGAGTTTATAATCCTTATCAGCATTCTTTAAAAAATCGGCTGTACTGATTGATTCGGAACGTTCAATATCTTTCCACAGGTCCTGATACACACAGTTATGGAAATAATAATATTTTAACTTGCTTATCTGTGATGATGCAGCGGAAAAAAGGCGCTCAACTAAACGCGCATACGGCGTCATTGAACCACCAACGTCCATGAGTAAAATAAGCTTTGAAGCTTTTTTTTCCTTTTTTTTCCAAACAAGCTCTAACTCGCCTGCATTGCGGCTGGTAGCATCAACGGTCTGTTCAACGTCCAACTTCTCTTCAGGGCCTATAGGCAGGAGCGAACGCAGATGTGATAATGCCACCCGCATCTGCCGTGTATCAAGAACCACCTGATTAGAGTAATTCTTAAACTCCCGCTTTTCAGCTATCTGCACTGCACTTTTGTTACGGGAAACTCCCTGCCCAATCCTGATGCCCGCAGGGTTATACCCCCAGGCACCTTGCGTGGAACGGCCACCGGTACCAATAGCTTTATTACCGCCAACATGATTTTTGTAATGCCCCTGGCGCAACTGCTCTTCAAAATTTCTCAGAATCTCATCTAAATTCAGCTTTTCAATCTGAAGCTTTTCCTCTTCAGTGAGGTGCAATTCCTTAACTTTTTTTAATCCTTCCAAAATCTTTTCTAGTAATTCATCAGTTGTTTCAACATCCTTGAATGTATCAAGGAATGCAATATCATATCTATCGTAAAACACTTCATTTTTTACAAGGATAGCCCGTGCCATATAATAGAATTTAGTTAAGCTTGTATCATTCAGATTTAAAGCCAGCGCTTCATGCAGTGCAATCCACTCATGAATTGATACGGGCACACCCTGTGCTTTTAGATTGAAGAAAAAATTAATAAACATCGCGTGTCCTTATACTGCTGTTATATGCATAGTGTGTTTTTCCTGAATTAACAACCACATCAATGTCTTCCTTCTTCTTCAAAAGAGTACCAATAAAGGGCAATTCATCTTCTATCTTTTTAATGGGCACGCCACCAACCATAAGCGCCTGAATCCAGTCAACAAGTTCGCTGGTAGATGGTTTTTTTCGCAACATATCAAACTGCCGTATCCAGTAAAATTTTTTTAAACATTCGCGCAAAAGCTTCTTTTCAATAGTGGGGAAATGCACCCTCACAATCTTTTCCATAAGCTCTTCATCAGGAAAAGCAATGTAATGGAATACACATCTTCGTAAAAATGGATCAGGCAACTCTTTTTCACTGTTAGATGTAATAATAACAATGGGGCGATGTTTTGCTGTTATTGTTTCCCCTGTTTCAGGTATGTAAAAATTCATAATGTCAAGCTCATGTAACAGGTCATTGGGAAATTCAATATCAGCTTTGTCAATTTCATCAATTAAAAGGACTACCTGGTCTTCTGATGCAAATGCTTCGCCTAACTTACCTAATTTAATATACTGCTTAATATTACTAACATCCTTATCACCAAATCGGGCATCATTCAAACGCTGCACCGTATCATAGACATAAAGTCCTTCCTGAGCTTTTGTTGTTGATTTAATATTCCATACCAAAAGCCTTTTACCCAGTCCTTTTGCAATAGAATGCGCCAGCAATGTTTTGCCTGTGCCCGGTTCACCTTTTACCAGCAACGGGCGTCCCAGAGCTATTGACACATTTACATTATCTTTGAGTTCCGGAGAAATAACATAATCTTCAGTTCCTGTAAAATAATTCATCATGCACCTCAACGTACTGTTTTTTTACGATAGTTCATGAGAAATCTGCAGCATGCATAGCATATAGCTACAAAAAGCAGAATGCCATTTACTATCCATAGATATAGTGTAGTGCAAAATTAGTTAAAAACAAAAAATTACACTGTTATGTTCCAACACACTGGACCATGACCTTTCGTGTACGGGGACCATCAAATTCGCAGAAAAATATTCCCTGCCAGGTACCCAGTTGTAAACGATTGTTTTCAATAAGTATAACGATGGAGCATCCTATAACAGATGACTTTATATGGGCTGGTGAATTGCCTTCTAAATGGGCAAAATGCAATGATTCAAATTTAAGGTGCGATAGTCCCATAAGAATGTCTTTCGGGACCGTAGGGTCTGCATTTTCATTTATGGTTACTGCTGCAGTGGTATGAGGAATATACACACAGCATAACCCGCTTTTTACATTCTCTTTTACTACCGCATCTGCTACCTTTGCAGTGATATCAATAAATTCTTCTTTCCGTGTTGTCTGTACCTGAAATGTAACCATAATCCTTCACCACCCTTGTTCACAATTGAAATATGTATACAAAATTTTTCAAGTTATTTTCACCATATAATATTGTTGACATACATCACATAGTATCCGTATATTTAATTTAAGAGTATTGCAATGAAAAAGATAGATAAAACAAAAGAAAACATCAAAGTTGATGAACTGGATGATAAAACCCGCAAGCAAATGTTTGAAAAATTTGTGCAGGCGGGAGGTAAGGTTATTCAGGAGCGTGAAAAGCCAACCACCAGGAGCAGTAAATCAATAAAACCTGCTTCCAGAATAGTACGGCAATCACAACCAAAAACACCACCCAAAGAATCAAAGCAGCAAAAAATTCAAACAGATGAAATTTTTGAAACCTGGCTGCAAAAAAAGCTTTCCAGGTTACTTATTCGCCTTCGCTTATTCTTTCTTGGAGTTACTTCACTTTCTGCTGAGTACTGTAAACCTCGTTTTATGGATAACCTTATCCATACATATAAAACAGCCCTTCTACAATTTCAGGTACAGTATTATCACATCTTCAATCCACAGTACAACAAGCAGGTTATAGCCAAATTAGATCAGATAAACCCCCTTTATTACGAACTTATTGTGATGATTTCAAATATTTTTGACAGAACACGATTTAATGAGATTGAAGCTCTGCAACAATCAAGTGATATGGTACAGGTGCAAAAATTAAAAAACTATCTCATGCCCATGTATAAAAGCCTCTACATCCTTTATCCGTACATCGAATTAATTGAATTAGCGTACCGCAATGCATTAGAAATACAGGCATCAGTAGAAAATCAAAAATCAGCATTGTATGAAAAGAGGAAATATATTCGCAATAGTCTGTATATTACATTTTACAAATTTTTACCACGGCTTCATATCCTCTTCTGCCATTACTATAATGTCTATATTGATATAACAAGCCCTTATATCCAAACTATCTTACAAATAAATGATAGCGATTTGCCTGGTAAACGTAAAGGAGTAAAGCCTGCTGAAAAAGAAGAAGAACAACAAACACAGGAAGAACAGCAAGAACGTTCAGAAATTCCCCAACACATTGCAAAAGGGCTTTCACTCATGAATATAAGTACCAGTGATATAGCAGCACTATTTTCTAAGGATTCGTATGTACAGGCAAATCCTGCCGACAAAGCTATTATTACCTATGCCCTTTTTAAAAAATTTGATGATGAATTTTCCATTATACTTACTACAAATAAAATAAAATATAATATACAGTTCACCGATGCAGGTAAAGTAGATTACAAAAACAGGTTAACCGATTGCTATAATGAACTGCGCAAGGTAACTGAAAGCTTTGAAGAATACAAGCATGTTCTTGAAACCTACGAGCGCATACGCGCCGAAAAGCCAATAAACAATGCACAGTATATTGAATATACAAAACGCTTAACACAGCTTGAAAAAAAGAAAAAAGTTGAATCAAGAAATATGCGCATGATAACAAAAGCCATCATGGACAAGATTGCTACCGAACTTGATGTTTTGATTCATGATATGGACGAAGATAATAAAATTATTGAAAATCCACAGGACTTTCTTGAGTTTGATGTCAATGTTGAAGCAGTTCAGCTGTTACAAAACAAAAAGGTGTATGAAGCAATACATTTAGCTTACTTTTATGCCTGTGCACTTTCATACCGGCTTTCTGAAGGGGATTTGGCAGGCGATATTGAATTTAAAGAGGGCGAGGCACCAATGGGTATTGGCCAACAAAAATATGATACTGGTACAGTATCACAGGAAGAAAAAAAACAAAATCAAACCTCAGTTATAAAGGAGCTTGAAGACCTTTTTTAAACGCAGCGATGTGAAGCTTTCGGCGCATTCGTATTTCTTCTGGTGTTTCGCATAACGTTGTATCGGTAAATGGTATGGCTTTAGGATTTGTTTCTAAATATACCCAGTAGGTGTCATCAAACGGCACAATGTGCGCATTTTTTTTAGTGGCGATAGTTCCTTCTTTTTTTCTGCCTACCTCCGGTCCTTTGCCTACAATAAAACCTGCTTTTTTCATTGCAGTTCGTATATGCACTGCAGCAGAATATGTTGTAACAATACATTCATCCCTGCAAAGGGGGAAAAGCTTCTGAAAAAAATCCACTGTCCACAACTCAGGATTCTTTGCTGGAGAAAATGGATCATGAAACACAGCGTCAAAGTAATTCACAGGCAAAATCCCCAGTAACTGTCGGGCATCCCCATACAGCACACTATGGCTGAAATAATCCGTGATTACTTTTTCACCCCGTGCTGACTTTTTCAATAGATCATAGATTGCATCTCTTTCATCATTAAAGCGAACAAATTCCATTGCAGACAGTATATCAGTATTTTTTTCAAGTGAAATGATGGTATAAAACACCGTATGGTTTTGTTTCAGTGCTTCAGCACAAAGAGCAAGCACATTATAGCCCAGACCAAATCCAATATCAAGTACATATATCTGCCCCTTTTTTGAAAGCACCCTTGAAGGAATAACATGCATATACAGCGCTTCATGATATGCACCGGAAAGTGAATGCATTGCTTCATTATAGGTTTCATCAACTATGGTTATGGTATTGTCTTGTGTGGTCAAAGTTTTAAACTGCATAAACCAACATTACCTGCATTGCAACAAAGATGCTACCTCATCATCCAGAGTATAATCCACTATAACCATATAGCCATCATTTCTTTTTTCAACAAGCACAAGCTTCCATGACACTACATGATTGTCAGATTGAACAAACTGCTTTTTATTAATGGCCACTGCATTGCTAATAATTGTTTTGCAACGTTCGTCTGCAACTTTCACTGCTTCTTTTGATATAGTATCATTATTCAATTTACCTGCAGGCAAGGAGTTTTTGGTTAATAACACCACAATACGCAAAGTATTTTTATTGATGCAACCTTCCTTTTTTATATTTTCACTATCAGATGAACATGCATGCAACAGGATTAAAGCAAGCATACAAAAAAAGTATACTATATTTTTTTTCATGATATTATCCTTCAAAATCATTTGTCATTTTTAGTATATTCTTCAAGTCGTTTTTTAAAAATACTTTCATTTAAACCTTTAATTTTTATCTGCTTATTACGTCCTTTTTCACCGCGGACAATTTCAATAGATGATTTGGGTACATGTACCATTTCCGCTAATAGTTCAACCAATGCTTTATTGGCTTTGCCATCCACTGGTGGAGCATTCAGGTGTACGCGTAAAACACCGTTTTCAAGCTGTACACTGTTCTTAGATGATTTAGGTATGACTTTTACTGTAACAATACATTCTTCCATAAAATTATACAGTCTTTTTATAGTTTATGGGCATCTCTAAAAACTCTTTTCTTCCGGAATTATTCAAATAATAGAAAGCAGTTTTAATCTATTATATTGTGCCCACAAGGGAACATCTAAAAAAACAGATTTCATAAATTCTCCTATGTACAAAAAAGAAAGAGGATGAAATTTCGGGAATTTCACCCTCTTTCTTTTCTGGATAAACATTACCCTTTTTTGTGGTACATCTTGTACCAAACTGACTTTCCGCAAGATTACTTGCGGCTAGAACAGTAAGAATTTAGAGTTGTAAATAACCTAAAACTTACTCTTCACTATATAATGAAATATTCTTTAAATAAAAAGTCAAGCATTAAGAAAAATTTTTTATTAGTGACATAAAAATTTTTATCATTTTTAAACCTGGTGATATCAACACAACTGGATTTATACTATGCAGAATTCACTATACAACTAAATTATAGTTTGTGTACTGTACTTTATCTATCACAAAAATGTATAAGGTATAGTACATCATACAAAATGAAAATTTTCGGCAACCAAAATAAAGAGTTCTTTTTCTTAATCTTAACCTTTTTCTTTAAAATCCCGTACAGTGAACCCCATATCCCTTTGCTCCGGCATTGTTTTACTACTCAATCCGGTTAAAAGTGAATCTTACTTGACAAATAAACCGACTTGTCAGTATTTATCATACCTGTACTTGTTTTCAACTTCAAAACTAATTTTGCATGTATCATTCAATAATAAAACCACTGTATTTTTTGGAGGTATTATATGTTTTCTGTTATACGTGGCATTCTATTGGTTATGATGATTGCTATAATGACAGGCTGTTCATCCCTTGGCATGCGAAATATTCCCCTTGACCAACTCAAGCCAAAATATGCAAATGATGCTTCCCGCTTTATCCTTATTGATGATACACTCATACACATCAGAGATGAAGGCAAAAAAGATGGTCCTGTTTTATTGCTCATCCATGGTGTCTGCGCATCATTACATACATGGGATGGATGGGTAGAAATATTGAATGACCATTTCAGAATTATCCGATTTGATATACCCGGCTTTGGATTATCAGGGCAAATACCATCTAAAAACTATACGCCCGAATATAGTGTTGAGTTGCTAAACAAAGCAATTGAACACATGGGCATTAAGAAACTTTCTATTGCGGGGAATTCACTGGGGGGCTTTATTGCCTGGAAGTTTGCAGTTGCGCATCCTGATAAAGTTGAAAAACTTATCTTGATTGACTCTGTTGGGTATCCCCAGGAAATGCCCTGGCTCTTAAAATTTTCCACAAATATATTTGTCCGACCATTTGCACGAATTGGCATGCCACGTTATTTTATCAATAAAGCTGTACATGAAGTATATGGAGATCAGAGCAAAGTTACTGATGCCATAGTGGACCGATATTTTGAACTATCGCAAAAAGAAGGAAATAGAAGTGCATGGATAGATGTCTTTATGGTCATGAAAGACTATTCCAAAAGAAAAGATCTTTCAAAAGGCCTTACTGATATACAGTGCCCTATCATGGTAATGTGGGGAACCAAAGATATATGGATACCATATACAACCGAATTCCCAAAATGGCAAAAAGATCTTCCTCATGCTGTCTTTAAGGTGTACCAGGGAGCAGGACATATACCAATGGAAGAGATCCCCGAACAAACTGCAAAAGATGCTTTTGAATTCTTAACGGGAAAAAAGCTTTTGACAGCCAAGCAATACTAATAGGGGGCGATAGTTTTTGTCACTATCCCGGGGGAAATTTTTTATACTGTATTAATGTCGTTATCTCCCAGCTTTATTTTTTTGCCCTCAAATTTCAGGATATTGTTATTCACCAGGTACTCAAGAGTAACAATAATCCACCCTTTTGCCAACCATCTTCGTTCCAAAGAGCGGGGATATATACTATTTAAAAGCCTGTAAAATGTTATTCCCTGTGTTTCATTTGCAACAATGGAGTACACCTGCCTGGTACGCAGTTTGCGATATTCTATAATTTCTTTTATTCTTTCTTTAGGATTCAGAATAGGGCTGCCGTGAGCGCTTAATACCAGTTTTAAATTGGACAATCGCAGGCACGCTTCAAGAGTATTATAATATTCCTGCAGGTTGGAACGAGGCGGACCAAGCCAGGTATAAATGCTTCGTAGAATATTGTCACCAGCAAACAGTACACCTTCCTTTTTATCATATAACATGATATGGTCATTGCAATGACCAGGCCCATGTATGATAGTAAAGGTATAACCATTTATTGAAATAATTTCTCCTGGCCTTACCGTAGTGTCATGTGATTGCAGGAACGCAATACCATACACTTTTTTATACATGGTTCTGAAAACAATCTGAAGTGGCAGTTCAGATATGCGCTCCATTATTGTTGAGTATCGGTACTTTTGCAATGTGCTCAATCTATAAGAATTTCTGTATGTATATTTATTTGATAAAATACTGGCCATCTGACCGGTAAGCATGACTTCAAGCCCGTAACGATTCTTCAATTGGTGCAATCCTGAAAAATGATCAGGATGCGTGTGGCTTGGCAATACTCGCGATATTCGCCAATTGTTATTACGGTTCTGTATATAGGTAATGGCTTCACCCATCAGGCGTATTGATGTATCATCCCCATAACCAGCATCAAAGATTAAACCATCCTCACCGGGAATGATATATACATTGACAGGGGGAGCAATTCTGCGTGTCCTTGACTGAACTACTTTAAAAATTCCAGGGTATATTTCTTCACAAGTATTCATTAGTATGCACTATCACGTTTACTTTTTAAAGACCAGGCAATGCCATTGGTCCATGATGTTAGTATCAACAAGGGTACAATATTTTTGTAGCAATGCAATAATCCCTTTTGCCCATTTATCATGTATGCCACTGGCTATTAACGTTCCACCTTCTTCAACTAAAGACACAATTGCAGAAGCGTTTTTTTCAATAATATCCGACAGTAGATTTGCAGCAACAATTTTGTATTGAGTGCCACTTTTCACTTTTGCAATATCAGAAACAAAAAAATTAATTTTGTTACACCCATTATAACCCGCATTTTCCTGTGCACGCTGTATTGCCAGCGGTTCAATATCAAATGCATCAATAGTACCAAACCCAAAAAGCTCTGCCAGTATGGCAATAATGCCGGTACCAGTCCCAATATCACATAGTGAAAACAACGAACGTTTTTCTGCGGCGATAGTTTCTGTAATTGACTCAAGTGCCTGAATGCACATGCGTGTGGTGGGATGGGTTCCATCGCCAAATGCATCCTTGGGATTGATGGCAATAGTATATTTATAGGAACTATCGCATACCCCTTTTGTAGCTGGATAAATAAACACCGAAGGCGTGACTGCTATGCCATTGAAAGAATCAAGATAGCGGTATTTCCAGACTTCTTCATCAAGTGTTTGTATGGAAAGAATATAATCGCGCGCAAATGCAGGGATTTCTTCCTCAGAATTGAAAAGTGCAATTACAGCTTTCCTGTCATATAATATAGAAATACTCTGTGCATGCTCTTCAAGCTTATTGCTCAATTCACTATCAAGGTCAGTAGTAAAATACACCTGAAACATGCACCATTACCCGCAACGTGAAAAACCACACATGCGACATACCGAACAGCCCCCTTCAAATTCCAGTGGGCCATGGCATTCAGGGCACACACCCACCATAACCGTATCGCTTCCCTTACCGTTTGTTTCCGCTATGTTTTTATGCATGTCGTCAACACTTTCACTTTGTTCCGCATCAGGATTAATATAGCGCTCCATGGCTTTTGCTATAGCATCAGCACAGGAATAAATCCTGCCCCCCTTAACCCACGCCTGGTTTGGACACCGCACACCTTTAAGCTGCTTAATAATTTGCTGTGGCTCAATCCCCGAACGAAGCGATAGCGAGATTAACCTGCTTACTGCCTCAGCCTGACTTGCAGCGCAACCACCGGCTTTCCCCATGGTGGCAAAGACCTCAAATAAGCCATGTTCATCTTCGTTAATGGTGACATACAATGATCCACAGCCGGTATTCATCTTTAATGTTTTACCCCAGGTAACTTCTTTGCGTGGACGCGGCTGTATTTTCAATACCGGTCGTTCTACTGGCTTTTCTTTTTCAACCTGCAACACCTGTGATTCACGTGAGCCATCACGGTATACTGTTATACCCTTGCATCCCAGTTCAAACGCTAATGTATACACGGTTTCAATATCCTGTACGGTAGCAGAATTGGCGAAATTGACAGTTTTAGAAACAGCATTGTCAACAAACTCCTGAAAAGCAGCCTGGATGCGTACATGCCACTGTGGTGTGATATCATGTGCGGTAACAAAGATTGCTTTTATATCATCGGGGATTTCATCGATATGTGCTACTGAACCTGTTTTTGCAACTTTCTGCATAAGCATGTCACTGTAGATACCCTTTTGTTTGCAATATTCCACAAACAGCGGATTTGACTCAACAAGCTTATTGTTATCCAGTACATTGCGTACATAGGCAAGGGCAAATATTGGCTCAACACCACTGGATGTACCAGCTATAATACTTATGGTACCCGTGGGGGCTATTGTGGTGGTAGTAGCATTACGAAGTGGCTCCTGACCTTTTTCAGCATAGTCTGAAAGCGGAAAGTTTGGAAATGCGCCACGCTCCTTTGCCAGTGCACGTGATGCCTCTTTGGAAGCTTCCTGAATGGTTGCCATGACATTTTTGGCAATGCTCAATGCTGCTTCGGAATTATATGGTACGCCAAGTGCTATAAGCATGTCAGCAAAACCCATAACACCAAGACCAATTTTGCGGTTTGCTTTGGTATTTTCTTCAATCATGGGAAGAGGATATTTATTCACATCAATAACATTATCAAGAAAATGCACCGCTTTATAGGTGATATCTTTTAATAACTCATAATCAATAGCTGCAGCGCCACCATTATAGGCCACACATCGGGACAGGTTAATAGAACCTAAATTACATGATTCATACGGCAACAGGGGCTGTTCACCACAAGGGTTGGTGCTTTCAATAAGGCCAATTTTTTTCAATACATTCTTTTCATTTATCCTGTCAATAAACACTACACCCGGCTCACCATTTTTCCACGCCATTTGCACAATGAGCTCAAACACCTGTCGTGCTTTAAGCTTTCCTGCTGGCTTGCCACTTCGTGGATTAATAAGATCATATTCTTCATCATTTTCAACTGCTTTCATGAAAGCATCGCTTACTGCCACTGAACAGTTAAAATTGGTAAGTGCATCATTATTTTCCTTGGCACGGATAAATTCAATGATATCAGGATGCGTAACATGCAATATTGCCATGTTTGCACCACGACGGGTGCCACCCTGCTTGATGGTTTCTGTAGCAGCATTGAAGATATTCATAAATGATACAGGACCGCTGGATACCCCTTTTGTAGTCTGCACCACATCATTTTTAGGTCTTAACCGGGAAAAAGAAAAACCTGTGCCCCCACCACTTTTATGTATTAATGCCATGTATTTAATTGCATCAAATATGCCATCCATAGAATCTTCAACAGGCAGAACAAAACACGCCGAAAGCTGGCCCAGTGGCCTGCCTGCATTCATTAATGTTGGACTGTTTGGTATAAACAAAAGGTCAACCATCATTTCATAAAATGTGGTTGCTACCTGATTAACATGCCTGACATCTTTTCCATATAACAAATCAGCCGAGGCTATATATTTTGCAATACGCTCAAACATCTGGCGCGGTGTTTCAATAACATTGCCTTCCTCGTCTTTTGCCAGATACCTCTTCTCAAGCACAATACGGGCATTTTCTGTCAGTTGAGGCTCTTTATCAGAATGTATTGTTATTTCATTCCAGTTTTGCACTTTTGCACTCACACAAATTCCTCCGTATAAAATTATGCACAACTATATACATATACATAATGTATATAATTATAAAAAAACAATCAATACTACTATGAAATACTATGATTATGCGGGAATCAAAAATACTATGTACGCATTAATATTTGTCAACAACCATTTATTAAAAAAGTTATACTTAAACTATACGCTATATTTAGCTACAGAAATTAAACCGGTAACAGGTTATACTTAACTTTGTGTCACTAACGAATAAAATTCTTTAAAAAGGTATCGTGAATCGTGAGGACCTGGATTTGCTTCTGGATGATACTGTACACAAAATAATGGTAGTTTTTTATGGCGCAACCCTTCAACCGTGGTATCGTTACAGTTGACATGTGTTATCTCAATATCTGGTATCTTTTTCATGGATTCATAGTCCACTGCAAACCCATGGTTCTGCGAGGTTATTTCAACTTTTTGTGTTAATACGTTTTTTACCGGCTGATTTCCACCCCTGTGACCAAATTTTAGCTTATATGTCTTTGCTCCCAAACCAAGCGCCAGTAACTGATGCCCCAAACATATACCAAAACAGGGCACCCGGGTTTTTATAATGTCTTCTACCAAAAGCTTTGCATATTCAACTGCATCGGGATCCCCGGGACCATTTGACAGGAATACACCTTTGATGCTGGTATTTTTTAATACCTCAGACAATGGTGTGATGCCTGGATATACAATAACATTAAACCCTTCAGCATTAAGCAGCCGTAAAATGTTGTTTTTAACACCAAAGTCAAATACTGCAATAGTTGGTGCTGTTTCACTGTGCGTTCCAAATGTATATGGTTTCTGGCACATGACATTGCGGGTTAAATCAAGTCCTGCCATGGGCGGATGTGCCAGCACCTTTTCCAGTGCTCCAGCTTTGTCTGGGAAAATTCCCGCACGCATTGCTCCCTTGTCGCGTATATGGCGGGTAAGCTTGCGGGTATCAACACCTTCAATCCCCGGAACCTTATATTTTTTCAGATAGTCATCAAGTGAACATGTGGCTCTGAAATTGGAGTATGTTTTGCTATATTCTTTAACCACAAACCCTGCAACCTGAACACGCGAGGATTCAACATCCTCATCATTAACACCATAATTGCCAATCATGGGATAAGTCATGGCAACTATCTGCCCGTTATATGATGGGTCGGTCAAAACTTCCTGATATCCGCTCATTGAGGTGTTAAACACCACCTCGCCCAAAGCCTCCCCATCCCAACCAAATTGAGTCCCCTCAAATGTTGTTCCATCCTCTAATATAAGAAATGCTTTTTTAGGCATAATCTACCTTTCTATTGTCAGTTTGTATATCCATTATATTGCAAACATACATCACTTCAATAATTTTTAGAAAAATATGTGTAAAAACATAGTTCTCTGCCAAAGCTACTCATGCCAACATTAATGGGGGTAGTGTTGTGCGATAGTTCATAAGAATAAACCGTATATGCAGGAGTAGCAAGCCACGCATGGAAAAGCTCTACCAGTTTTATCCCCGCCAGCATACCAAGCAATATATGTTGGTTACCACCCTGCCAGTCATAAGCAAGTAATCCTCCCAGGGTACATTCAGAAAGCCAGTAGCCGTATCCCCACAATCGGTTACCTTTATAGAAAAGACCTCCTCCCGGAACTATCGCCGAAACAAGTACTGCTGTTATATCTTTATCAGCAAAAAACGGTGGCAGATACCGTTGCTTTTCGTATGCATACGCCAGTTGATCAAAAAACGCCACCGTATAGGTAATGGGAAGCGTTGCCCACAGATACATATGCAGCCGATACTGCGCATCAGTTTTGTCACGGTCCTGAATCCATGGAAAAAAATTGACTTTGCCTTTTCCAAGCGCAGGAACAAGCCCTAACTGCACTATCACCGCAGCAGCACTTGTATACACACCCTGCCACTGGGGCTCAGTATGCGTAAAACCCAGATAATGTGTTGCTAAAAATGCGCCATAGCCAGGAAGCAGGATGTTGCCAAATGGATTAACAACACAGCAAGCCTCAATTGCGCGCTTGCTGTCACTATCCCCTTTTAGCAAATCTTTACCACTACGCTGGGATGCAATATTTTCATGAATCTTTGCTGTGACAGATTCCAGCAATTCCTCTTTACAAACAGTTGAGTTTATTGCAAGCATATCACCTGCTGTATAGTCACCATCAAGCAGCACCAGCGCTGTATAGCGACGCACAACGTTTACCGTGCATTGTTTTCCAGTGAGCAGTGTATACGTTTTTTCAGTAAGTCCATGCCATTGCCCCACATTGATGACATAGGTGTGTGCATCAACTTTTGTTTTTATGCTGCAGTGTAATACATTTTGATGCCGCTTTATAATCTCCCGTTTAGCTTTAAGGGGGATATTTTTAGCGATAGTTCCCTGCACTATAACCGTTTCGTCTTTAAATGGTACTGTGTCATCAAGCGGTTTAAACGACAGTTCACAGTAATACACCGGACCCACCAAAAACACACGCATATATACCAGTAACGATACCCCATACAGATGCGCCTTGCCAACAATATCACCTGGTGATTGTACACCTGTCATATTAATAAAACTTTCGGCATCTGCCGGTACAAGCTGTCTGCATTCCACAAAGGCTTCTTTTACAGCATCCTGGGTTATGCTGCTTAAGGCTTTCATCATTGGTGTCTGTATGCTTGTATTAATGATAATGACATCAACAGGCATATCATCTGCATGCACTGCTTTTATGCAAAGCATACTATACAGCAGCATACATACTATCAAAAATGCATTGCGCATGATATTCCAATCACCTTCTCATAAGGGTCTATTTTAAAATCAGGGGAAACATCTACAGAGCCAATTTCACTGGTTGCTGATAGTGCATAGGGGACTGATACCGTATGAACTATCTCCACTATTTTTAAAAGCGATAGTAACCCGGCAAAAGCATACATGGATTTTGAATGTGATGAACCAGTAGTGTAACGGTTATTCTGTTCATCCCAGCTTTGTGGCTTTGCATAAGTATACAGCAATCCATACACACATATATTGGTCAGATGAAAATAAACATATCCCCACAGGCGATTGCCTTTATAGAACATGCCACTACCACCACCCAATAGTGCAAGATACACTTCGGTAGTTGAAGAACCCATGGTTGGGACCTGCCCCTGATAATACCGTGCCTGCTGCAGGTATTGATGTGAAAATGCATCAACAAATGAAGGCATGCCACCAGCAAGTAGCATATACCAGGCAAAGTAATATGATGCCATCTGGTTTCGTGAAATATCATGGTGATTTTTTTTTAGCTCAGCAGGTCTGTTTGCAAAACCCCATATTTCAAGCCCAATATAGGGCACCACATTGCCTGCCCACCATAGAAGCCCGCCATAGTCTTCACTGGTATAATAGCCAAAAAAAGGGACAACGAAAGGCATTGACGCACTTGCTGGAACAGTAAATGCCATTAATAGACAGCTTTCCTCAAGCTGTGACTTTTTAAATACAATCTCTTTTTTTCTACCGTAGTAAAAATTTTTTATGCTGAGAGCTTCTTTTTTAAAATCAATAAGAATTATTGAATCATCAGGAACTGCTTTAGCTACTTTATTTTTATCAACCTCAACGGTGCCCCAAGGAACCAGCACTGTATAATCGTCATACACAGTCCGCAGTGTATATACAGTATAGGTACCACTAATAATATAATCACCGGTAACAGTATTATTTTTTACTATGAGAGGTACTGTATACTGCTCACAGAGCTTAGCAATGAACTGTGACGCTATTTCTTCTGCAATGTAGCTTGCTTCACGGTCAGCTTTGTCCAGGATATTAACTGCAACTGTTGTTTTGTAACTGCAGAATTGTTTCCCATAGTATGGCATACCAAGCCCATACGCATGAATGGCTATTGCATAGCCCTGTGCAGAGCGCTCCACCGTGCCCATAACAATAATCTGTAAATCAGCGTGACTGGCAAATTGCAGTATGCATTGCTCTTCATTACACGGCAGGCGCTGTAGTTGCTGAAGCAGGTTATCAGGATTTAAAACATCAAATATACCCAGTGACGTTGCAATATTGACACAATGACCACGGATAAGTGTTGCTAAATAGTTTTCATCAGAGGAATACCCGCGTATAATGCCAAATCCTGCTTTGGGTTTGGCATACACTAAAAAAGAAAATAAAACAACATATATTACTATGATGCTCGCTATTGTATGTTTTATATGGATATTCACACAAACCTACTCATGCCAATGATACAAAATTCTCTGTATACTATTTGATTACAATATCATAGGGATACAACAACAAAACTTCTTCATGGGAAAGTGTTTCCAACGCCAGTGCGTTGATTACATACTGTATTACACCCGATAGTGATGCTTGAAAGCTTGTGCCTTTCAGTAACTTCCGTAAGTCTATATCCTTCTGAGGTAACTGTACAACCTGAAATTCCCCTTTGATATGAGCAAGGGTTGCTGCATAGGAAATTGCTGCTATTAGCCCGCCTTCTTTATCAGCAAGACCATTCTGCAGAGCCTGGGCACCGGTAAATACTTTCCCCTCAGCTACTGATGGTATGTTTTCCAGTGGAATATTCCTCCCTTTTTCAACCTTCTGAACAAACTCATTATAGGTAAAATCCACACTCTTCTGAATAAGCTGTTTTTCTTTTTCCGTGAAAGCTCTTGATTCAGAAAAAATATCTGCAAATTCGCTCATCTTGATTGTTTCTTTATTGATGCCTAACTTATTGTACAATTCTTCCACATTAAATTTTCCAAAAATAACACCAATTGAACCGGTAATGGTTGCTTTGCTGGCAAAGATAGTATCATTGGTACAGGCTATATAATAACCACCTGACGCAGCAATATTGCCAAATGATATGACTACCGGCTTTTTATAGCGCTTTTTCATTGCCACAAGTGTATGCCACATCAAATCAGAAGCAATAGCTGAACCACCTCCTGAATTAATGCGGATAACAACTGCCCTGACATCTTTGTCTGCAAATACCCTTTCAAGATATTTTTGATAGTTACTATCGCCTATCATTGCTGGCGACAGAAAACTGTCATCTTTAGCTTCCCCACGGATAATATTTCCCTCAACATAAATGACAGCAATCTTTGGTTTTTGGCCCCAGTCATATACAAACATTTTTTCTTCAATATAACTATCGCATGTAACCAGGTACGATAGGCCATACCGTTCAACACCTAGCCGTTGTAGCACTTCATACGGCCTTGCAATCTCATCAATAAAGCCCGCAGATTGCGCCTGTTGTGGTGTTAGCATGCCACCTGCTATGCATTGCTCCACCTGCTCTACCGATATATTTCTGGCCTGAGCAATATCCTGTATGTACTGCTGATTTAAATCTTTCAGCAAAGCAATAATATTTTCTCTGGCAGCATCTGACATCTGCTGCCGTGTGAATGATTCGCCAAATGATTTATACAGACCTTTTTTTACCTCTTCAAACCTGATACCAACTTTATCAAACAACCCTTTGAAAAAGTACACCTCAGCCTTAAGCCCGGTAATGCCAAAAGGCTGGTTGGGAACATAATATATTTTAGATGCTGACGAAGCAATATAGTATTCTACATTGCCCATTGATGCAAGGATGCAATATACCGGCTTGCCTCTTTGTTTACATCGCTTGATTTCTTCTCGCAATTCCTGTGCCTGTGCAAAATTTAAAGCAGGTGCATCTATCTGTATCAGTATGCCTGCAATACTTTCATCATACATTGCCTCACGCAGTGAGCGCACAATCTCAAAAAAAGATGCTTTTGATGGCTCAAATAAGCCCTTATCCTTAACCTCTTTAACCTGATCCCGCAATACTATCGACAAATACCGCATCTTGGAACTCAACGCATTCCTGAATCGCTCTTCAGTTAATGTGATACCAAAAGTATAGGCTGTGGCCTTCTGCTTATCAAAATTCATATACCCAAAATCATACAGTGATGTACCACCAGTCCGTGATGATATATCAAATGGGATAGCCAGGGCAAACGATATATTGCTATCTATGTCATACTGCAAAGAGTACATGATATCGCGCCACACCATTCCTGAAAGGGTAAACACATGCAATACATCTTTCCACGGTTCACCCTCATACCGTTTGATGTCCCATGCAAATGAAAGAGTATTCCCAAACGGGCGAATGCCAATAGAATACCATTCACGCTGTTTTATTGTAACATTACCTGACGATGGTTCATTGGCATGGTCAATGACCATACCAAACGAAAGAAATCGTGATGGCAATAAAAGCAAACTATATCCCCATGATTTTACAGGGTCATTGTTCACAGTATACCTATTATAACTAACTCCAATACCCAACCATTCATCAAGCATAATACCTTTGGCAAAATACCACGAATGTCCTTGTGTTTTCATTACTTCTTTTTCAGCAAATAAGGCTTCAACAGTACTATATGCAATAGTAAATCCAAAAAACGTCGTAGCGGCGTAATGTGTCCCTATATCCCCGGAATTAATGTGTGCATAACGGTACTGCAACGAAAAGGCTTCATTAATATCAGCAAAAACTGGATTGATAAAACTATATGATGGAATTCCTGGCATTGATACCGTAGCGCCTGGCATCAATACATCTGACGGTTGTTGCTTTATATCAGGGAAGGCATTACCGGTAACTATCGCATTAATTAAAATGCATGCCAATAATAGTAATGTCATCTTTGATATATTCCTGGCCAAATGTAACAATCCCCTGTGTAATTGCATGGATTTTCTCCTCAATTGATTTTGTTAATGACTGGGTAAGTATTATATTCAATGATTCCTCGCCAAATGTTATATCACTATTGCTGTTGTACAGATCTGTCAATCCATCGGTATACAGTATCATCTGATCACCTGAACTGAATGCAAAGCGAGAAGGATAATACTGTGCCACGGGGTCAACACCCAGTATTTTGGATCTTCCTTCCAGATGATATATTTTTTTATCCTTAGAAACTACCAGTGGTGCTATGTGCCCTGCATTGATGTATTCCATAGATCGTGTCCGCTTATTATACAGACCAATAAATAACGTTATGAGTTCAAATCCCGTATAGCGGATTGTTAAAAAATGATTTAATTCGGCAACTACTTTATCAATGCCTTTCTTTTCTTTTAACATTCCGTTGATAATAGCACTGGTGGCTGATAATATCATTGCAGCAGACAACCCATGACCGGATATGTCAGCAATAACAACTGCCACTCTGTTTTTATCCACAGGGATGATATCATAGTAGTCGCCAGTTACCTTTAAATACGGCCGTGAATAAATAGAAAACTGAATACCACAATCCTGTGGTGGCTTCTTTGGAAAAAGCCGTACCTGGATATATGATGCTAAATCAAGTTCCTTTTCATAATTTCGTGAATTGATATATTCCGTTAACGCTTTGCTGTTTATGACCAGTTGATGAACCTGCAAAGCTAACATCGAAAGAAAGTTGAGTTCTACATTTGTAAAATAATCACCTTTGTTATGCACAAAAAGAATCCCTTGTAAGGATTCATTGATACATACAGGAATGCAGGCTTCAATCCCGTGAGTTACAATGTATTCTTCAACAGCTTTTTCATCATTTCTGCTGGAAAAAAAACTTGCTGAGGTAATGGTTTCATTCCTTTTTTTAAAAAACGTGGCCAGATTAGAATCTTCATTCAAAACAATAATTCGTTCATCATCATACTGGTAGTTATCAATAATTGCATAACTTATTTTTTTAACTTTAATGAGCGTCTTCAGTTCACTTTCAATAGCATCCAGCTTTTCCTTTAAAATTTTTGGCCATGTTATGATTTCGGCAATTCTCTGTAATGACACAGAATATTCATCATTTTTTAAAAATATAATATCATCAAGCGCCCGTATAATGAGCATCCTGATATAAAGAATAATCAGCATGATTGCAAGAAAAAGTCCAATAATAATGAGGGGCGATAGCAATATGGAATAAAAATTATAAATGTAAAATAACCCTGTTGAGATTACCACAGCAATAATAATATCCACAACCATTGAGATACTGTTTTTTTGAAGATTGGCCACTGACCCTAAGCTGTAATTTGCCAGAAGCCCATTCCCTATACTAACCGGTATAGCTATAGTAAACAACAGTGAAAATAAAGTGGAAGGCTGAATATCATGATACATGCCTGCAAGCAATACAGAAAAAGGCAGCACGCCACCTGCAATTATTGCACCTGCCACTACAATATTTCTTTTGATTAAAAACCTTGCGTGGTGGTTGCGTTCAGAAAGTAACATGGTGGCAGCTATAATAAACAATACAATGGTAATAATTCCATTGAGTTGATATACTTTTTCAAAGGGCAATACATTACAATAAACAGTTCCACTTAAAATAAGTCCGGTTAAAATTACAATCATATAGCACATTGTTTTAACCAGCTTACTGCTTTCCTTCATCATAAATACAATATAGAATAAACAGAGGGGAACAAGGCAACTGAAAGCAGGGTAGATAGCATGTAACCGGTGCACAAAGAAAAGGTCTATGTATACAAGACAATTAAGAGCCACAGCATTGGCTATGAATATAAATAAATCAGCAAACATGTCCTTCCGTGCATAATAGATGCCAAAAGCCCATACAATCAAAAGAATTGAAGAAAATGAAAGTATTAAGACCAGCCACAATGCTATTTTATTATTACTTTTAAAATGTTGTTTAACCGTTACATCATTAATGATAGATATACATTCCCATTCAGTGAACGTTTGGGAATCATTTTTCAGTGTTTTACTATCACATGTTGTAAGCTTAGCTTGAAAAAAAGCATGTGGTGTATCATGCAAACGATACACAAAACTACTGCCCACAAGCAGACGGTCAAATGGGTATATAACTGCTTGTTTATATCCTTCAGGAACTGTCATCAAAAAGACAACAGCATATATACTACTGAAAATGTAAAAAAGTATCCTTTTTTTCATAGTACTTCTGAAAGTATTACCATAAAATTGTTCTTGGGTATACTGTGGCTGGCCACATCAATATTTTCATCAAATTCATGCATTCTTCCAATACTATTACTATTGGGAATTCCTCCTGATGTTATGATTAGCTTTTTAACATTATTAACCTGGTTTATAGCTTGTTGCAGGTTAAGGGTAGTAACTTTAGTTTTTTTCTGAATATATACTTTCATATTGCAGTTTCCAGACCTGCTAATGCAATATTGTTTCTTTTTTTTCTTCACAATCATTATTGGCAAATTTTCCTCAATGAGTTCCTTCTCTTTTAGGACTCCATTTATTTTCTTTATTATACGGTCAGGTAAAAATCCAAGCCGGGAATAACTCTGCATTAACACACTGATTGCTGGAATCAGTAATGATAATAGTGAAATATTGGCCTGCAATGGACAAAGGGCAATATAGGATGTCATTGGATCGGGGTTGTAAATATTAAAATAACAGGTTATGGTACTATCTGGATTTTTTATCATCATATACTGAGTCTTCTGGATGAAACCTTTATCCGGAGGTAAAAATTGCTTTAATACCTTATGACCCAATTCATATTCTTTCTCAATCTCTTTGCTTTTTATCAGTTCATGCATGAAGAAGCTGTTAACAGTAACAGTTGCAATTTTAGAAGCTAATGCTTTTAACATTAAAATATCCCTACGGGATATTCTTCGTTTCATTTCGCCAATGATCATCAGGCCTAAAAATATGTCATGATAGTAAATGGGTATGATAATTTCCCCACCCAACTTTTCCATCTCAAATATGATGCTTCTTTGAAAATGCAAGGAAGGATCCATCTTGCTTTTTATCAAAATATCTTCCCCTGATTGAATGACCTTGAATATAATATTATTTTTATCAATGTGGGCTTTGCGTATTACTTTCTGTTTTTGTTGTTTCTGATAATAAATTGTGTAATCATCACTACCATGGGAATAAAATATTAACAGCCCCGACTTAACGCCAATATACTGCAATACCTTATCAAAGATAACCTTGATGATATCATCAAATGACTGCAACGACAAAAACATGTCAACTGTCTGAATATAGAGATCTTCATACTTTAATGGAATTATCTTTTTATAAAACCGTTCAATATAATAGGTATATAATGGAAAGATGGTTACAATGGAAAAAACTATAAATATAATAAGAAGATTACCTTCAATCTGCACAGTATGAAGCATCCAACCTAAAAGCAGCAATAGGGAAAGAAAAACAATATTAATCCCCTGAATTATTAACTGGCGAAATACCTTCATATATTATCTATCTATCCTGTTACAAAATGTTTTTCAAAATCCTTCAATACTTCCTTAAACATATCTTCCACTCCCAGACTACCCTGTATGATTGCAAAAGTAGTATCTGCTATGGACAAATAATTCTTTCTGATTGTTTCAAGAGTATGTAATGTTTCAAATATTTCTTTATTATCACCTGACCGCCTGTGTATTCGCTCTAATGCAGTAGCAGGTTCAATATCAATGAAATACACCCTTTCAGGTACAGGAAATCCTTTTTCAATATTCATCCTGAGAATGTCTGAAGGTTTGATGCCATCACCTGCCTGATAGGCAGCTGTTGAATAAAAATATCTATCAACTATCACCACATACCCTTTATTAAGCAACGGCAGTATGTTTTGCTCCACATCATAAGCTCTATCCTTTATAAAAAGTTCAAGAAGCTCATCCCGTGTGCCGGGGATTTCTCCTTTTAGCATTTTACGAAGAAGCTTTCCATACTGGCCATCCGTTGGTTCCTGCAAAAGAACCGCTGGCGCTATCGCTTTGCAAAAAGAAAACAAAAGATTTGCCTGCGTGGATTTGCCTGCACCATCTATTCCTTCAAAGACAATAAAAAGCGGAGTTTTAACCTTCATGATTGTGTTTTTTTATAGTATATATGATTCTTTCTTTACATACCCTTTCACAAACTTTTCTTTATAGTCCTCATACCCCGGTCTTTCTAAAAGCCCAAATGTAAAACGTTTCCCCTGTTCCACCGCAGGCTGATCGTATGGATTGATGTTATACAGGTAACCGGCGTATGCTGTTTGCATTTCAAGAAACATGATAAGCTCACCAACAGCCTCTTCATCAAGTTTGGGAAGAATAATTGATGCATTAGGCCGGTTAGCTTCTTTCAAAACAAGCTCAGTTGCCTGTTCTTCAAATTCATTCAGCTTTCGTAAGCTTTTTCCACTAAGATATTCTAATTCCTGTTTACCTTTGTAAAACTGTGGCATCACTATATCAGTTCCAAAGTCCTTCAGTTTAAGAAATGTTATAACTTTGTCATTTGGCCCTTCTAAATAAAGCTGTAGCTGCGAGTGCTGATCAATAGTACCAAGTGCTGCAACAGGCGTAAGCCCTGCCATCACCTCTTTTCCCTGCATATCAAAGCGCTTACCCAATGACTCTGCCCATAATTGTCGGTACCAGTCAGCAAACAGGTACAGCTTGCGTGTATAGGGCATGAGCACATTAATACGTTTATTCTTTTTTTTATCAAACAAATAATGAAATGCTGCATTTAACAGTGGGGCGTTTTCCCATACAGTGTTGCCATAATAACGCTCTACAACACGTGCGGCACCTTTGAGTAACCCATGCGCATCAATTCCCAGAAATTCAGCAATCACTAGGCCAACCGCTGACAGCACCGAAAATCTTCCGCCAACATTTGCTGGCACAGGAAATGACACAAACCCTTCTTCCTGTGTTATCTGTCGCAATATGCCTTTGTCGGGATCAGTTATGGTCACTATATGCTTTTTATAGTCTGTGGTTTGTTTCTTGATTGCATCCAGTAAAATTGCAAAGTTTGCATTGGTTTCAGTAGTTCCACCCGATTTTGATATCACTAAAAACAATGTTGATGGTATAGGGAGTATCTTTAGTAATGATTGCATTTCACCAGGATCAACATTATCAAAAAAATATGCCCTGCACCGTTTACCACGGTCTGTATCAGGCAATTCATTAAGATAAATATCCGCCAGAGCATTTTTCAATGCCTGCGGTCCCAGCGCTGACCCACCAATGCCAATTAAGGCTACTGTATCACACCAGTGAACAGTTGCTTTAAATGCACGTATATCCTCAACAATAGTATCAGCAAATGGCAATTCCAGAAAACCCAGCAACCCTTTTGCTTTTTCATTATCCATTCGCTTAAGAGCAGCATCACATTGTGGCGCAAGCGCATCTATATCCTTATTTGCAATACCATGCTCAGAGCCAATAAACTCGTCCATAAAATAATTAAAATCAAACTGAATCATGCTATCACTCCTGTATATAGTATAATTTTTATATGCCACAAAAGCATCACATGTCAACCATATTATTGGCGATAGTTACTGATGAAAAAGAATTTTGCTTTTAAAAGGAATGGGTATGTAATCACCTGTGACGTGCTTGCGCTTTTTTTAATCTGTCCATGATGGCCTGCCCCAGGCCAACCTCAGGTATTTCCTCCGCATATATGACTGAAAGCCTCATTGCATCAAGAGCATGAAGGCATGTAAAAAGATTTGCCGCAGCCTGCCGCAAATCACCATTATCAGAAAGATACATGACATGGATATTTTTAAATGGCACATCTCTTTTTTTATAAAGAATCACTCCACAGGTACTGTCGTCAGGGATTTTGCGTACATCTTTTATCATGACAATTTTTGTTTTGGGGGCATAATGATAGGGCAACTGACCAGGGGCTTCAACCTGTGTATGTTGTACTACAGATACTTTACCTGCCACAGCTTCAATATCTTCAACGGGTATCCCGCCATGACGAAGCAAAGTAAGGCTATCGTTTTCTATTTTGATAATGGTGGATTCAACCCCAACAGGGCACTGCCCACCATCCAGAATGATATCAACCTTATCGCCCAGCTGCGATGCAACATGACCTGCGGTGGTAGGACTCAAATATCCAAATGGGTTTGCACTTGGCGCAGCTATGGGCACTCCACTTGCCTGTATCAGTTTATGTGCAACCTGGTGCTCTGGCATTCTTACAGCAACGGTATCAAGTCCTGCAGTAACTATCTGTGGTATTATAGTATTTTTTGGCAGCACCAGTGTCAATGGACCCGGCCAGAATGCTTCCATACATCGCAGGGCAATATCCGGTAAAGTTGCCACCACTTCTTTAACCATATCGCGCGAATCAACATGGACAATAAGAGGATCAAAAAAGGGCCTTTGCTTAATTTCAAAAATCTTTGCCACTGCTTCTGCATTCAAAGCATTTGCACCAAGACCATACACCGTTTCAGTTGGGAATGCTACAACTTCCCCCTTTAGTATAGCCTGCGCAGCTTTATGAATGTTTGTATCAATTGCAGGATATATCATTTATCTACCGGGATCCTTCTTCCTGACATAAATGTATTTATGCACACGGGCAACCACCTCATTCTTTTCATCTTTAACTTCGGCTATAAATTCCGGCACTGCTTTCCCTTTTTCGTCAACTTCCTTTTTTATTTGGTCTACCAATTCATCAGGGATATAAAATTCAGCATGAACAGTTGAACGCCCGGGCTTCAAAAATTCAATTTTTGCAGACTTATCCCAAACAATATATTCTTTCCCTAACATGTCCATCAACAAAATCATATAAAATGGGTCGCACATGGTATACAGTGAACCGCCAAAGTGGGTACCCACGTAATTACGGTTATACCATGTAAGCTTCATCGATACAGTAACCTTATTTGCTGTATCATCAAAGGTTATCCGTATCCCTGCACCTAAAAATGGCGGATAAAGGTTAACAAGTTTTCTCAGTATTCGTTGCCGTGTTGTCATACTCATCGTATATCGTATACTGTAAATGTGTTGAACTCAACTTTACTATGATATAGTATTATATAACAAATAATGAATCATGCTAAAAATTTTCTTAACCTGCAGTATGATTTAAAATTTGAATTGACGTGCCTGTTGAATTATAATGTATAATAACCTTACATAATGTTATCAATGGCATTGAGGTGAACCCATGAAAAATATTGTGTTGCCATTCATTATTGTATTGCTATTTGCAACTACAGTATTTGCTGCAAACAACATTGGTGCTGGCTTCATATTAGGTGATCCGTCAGGGTTAACAGCAAAAATGTTTATGGGAAAAAGCGATGCCATAGACTTTGGCTTAGGAGAATCTGCAGATGATTTATATATTTATGCAGATTATTTGCGCCATTTCCACGGTGTTTTCCCAATTAATGAACTGGTGTTTTACTTTGGTGTTGGTGCAGGATTCCATGATTGGGAAAAAGATAGGAAAAATGACCATGAAGAAGAAAACAGAATTGACGTTCGCATTCCGGTAGGGCTTGAATATACATTTACAAAAGTACCAGTTGGCATATTTCTTGAACTGGTACCTGCATTACGTATTATCCCCGATGTGGATTTTGATATTCGCGGAGGACTGGGCGCACGATACTATTTTTAATTGCTTGATGCCTCACGCAGAGTATATTCAGAATATAACTTAGAACAATAAAGCTATTATCTCCCTTTATACTCTGCGTGATGGTATCTCAATATCAAATCCTATTGAACTTTGCCCACACCAATTTGATAAATTTCGAAGCCATCTTTTTGCAATTTTTTGATATTATACTGATTCCTTCCATCAAAGATAACCGGGTTTTTCAATCGCTTTTTGACCTCATCAAAATCCGGGCTTCTGAATTCTTTCCACTCAGTAACAAGCAGCAAAGCTTCCGCACCAGTGAGTGCATCATATTTACTATCGCAATACTCAATGTTCTGTAATCCTTTAAGATAATACCCTTTTGCCTGTTCTGTTGCCTTGGGGTCATAGGCTTTAACTTTTGCATTTCTTTTTAATAATTCTTTTATAATGGTGATACTTGCCGCTTCACGCATATCATCGGTTTCCGGCTTGAAGGCAAGCCCCCAGATTGCAAAAACCTTACCTGACAGATCCTGGCCAAAGCGTTTGACAACCTTATCCACCAGTGAAAGTTTTTGTCTGGCATTTACTTCCTCAACTGCAGTGATTATCTTTGGCTCATATCCATAATCCCTTGAAGTCTTTATCAGCGCCTGTACATCCTTGGGGAAGCAGGAACCACCATAACCAACGCCGGGATAAATAAAGCTGTAGCCAATTCTATGGTCGCTTCCAATCCCAATACGCACCATATTAACGTCAGCTCCCACTTTTTCGCAAATATTGGCCATTTCATTCATAAAGCTTATCTTTGTTGCCAGCATAGCATTTGCAGCATACTTTGTCATTTCTGCACTTCGTATATCCATTGCTATAAAGCGCTCATGGCTGTGGGTAAATGGTGCATATAATTCTTTCATAACATTCAGTGCTTCATCATCATCAGTTCCAATGATAACCCTGTCTGGTCGCATAAAATCTTCAACTGCAGCACCTTCTTTCAAGAACTCCGGATTGCTTACTACCGTAACCTTGAAGGTAACACCACGCTTTTTCAGCTCTTCCTGAATGGTTGCTTTAACTTTTTCAGCAGTGCCAACCGGCACTGTTGACTTATCCACCACAATCATATCATGTGTCATAAATCTGCCTATTGATTGTGCCACATCAAGGACATGGCGCAAATCGGCGCTGCCATCCTCACCCATGGGCGTGCCAACGGCAATGAACATCACATTTGTTTTTTCCAGCGCTTCTTTAATATCAGTGGTAAAAAGCAGATTTCCCTTTTTATAATTTTCTACTACCAGCTCATCAAGCCCTGGCTCATAAATTGGGATAATTCCTTTTTTAAGTTTTTCAATCTTATCACTGTCAGTATCCACACAAATCACCGTATTTCCCATTACTGCAAAACATGTTCCGGTAACCAGACCAACGTAACCTGTTCCCACAACGCTTATTTTCATAATAATGCTCCTTTATGTTTATTGAATATTTTATATACAATATAGTATTATATCATAACTATCTCCAATAAAAAGCATTAATGCAGCTACATACAATATCTATCAACAATTAATTTAGCAAAGTATAATGAACTGGTAAATGCCGGTGAGATAGCATTGAGCACGTGTACTGTCTGCACATCATGATAGATGCAAAAATCCATTACCAGCTCTTTTTTTGTCCAGTCAACCAGCTGTGGCCGTATGCCCGCCTTGGTTGTTTTTTCTATATCGCTGTACAATAGCTCCCAAACCAGCTCTTTTGCATCGCGGTAAAAATAATAGGGAATATATTTTTTTGGTTCTTCAACAGCAACACTTCGGAAACTCCTATTAGTTAAAAACAGCAATGCATCTTTTAATACTATATTTAAGCTCTCAATACCAAGTCCTTGCAGCAACCCATAGTGTTCCCTGCCAAAGACAGGCATTGCGGTAGGCCCTATATAGACATCACCATAGGGATTGACAGTAAAATGAACCCCTAAGAAAGGATTGCGAATGTCGGGGACGGGATAAATATTACCATTAACTTTAAGAGCGCTTGATTTTTTTAATTTTGTATAAATTCCTTTAAACGGTATTAATGTTACATTATGCGCCAGCCCACGGTGGTGGGCAACGATATCACTGTAAGCACCAGCACAGTTGATAAGTTTGTCAAATTGTATTTTGTAGTCACCGGCAATAACCGTGTTGTCATTTTCAAAACGTTTAAACGGCGTATTGAACAATACTGTAACACCTCTTTGTATACAATCATCATATAATGCCTGCATCACCACCTTTGGATCAACCACAGCCGTCTGTGGCGAAAACAATGCTTCCTGATATGTTTTTGCACAGGGCTCAATATCAGCAAGCTTCTTTTCAGTAATCAACGCCACTTCAACACCATTGTCTTTTGCACGCGCTTCAAGCATGTGCAGCGTTTGCAGTTCTTTACTATTTTTTGCAACAATTACCTTACCAGTATCCCGTACCATAACACCTTTTGACTTGCAGAATGACTTCATAAGCCTGTTGCCTTCAATACAGGTATTGGCTTTCATACTCCCCGCTGTATAGTAAATGCCCGCATGCAGCACTCCGCTATTACGCCCGGAAGCATGCAGCCCGGCATGTTCTTCTTTTTCACAAACAATTATTTTTTTCTTTTTTTTAAGCGATAGTTCCCGCGCCACTGCCAGACCAACAACACCTGCGCCAACAATACAGTATTCAGTTTCAATTTTCTTCATTACACGTAAGTTCCCTACTTATAATCTGAGTGCCATTAATACGTTTTACATCCTTTTGCCACCACAAGTGTCAGAAGTATAGTACATTTTATTTACCAGAAATAAAAAATTATGGAATTATAGTCAGTATATCGCCATCGGAAGGAAATTCAATGGTTTTATCCAATGAAGCAACCAGTGATTTCATTTTTTGTAGCTGCTCCTGAAAATGTACATCTATTACGGGATACACATGAACCGCATACACCTCATGCGGCCATGCACCACTTTTAATTAATGTAATTATATCTTTTGATGAAAGATGCAATGGATATGTATCATCAGACGCTATCCCCCATTCTATCACCGCAATATCTACTGATGAAAGCAGCCCCTGTAATGCATCGCAGTAACCGGTATCACCGGTAATTGCCACTGAGCGTGTACCAAAATCAAAGCGGTACCCTGACGAAAAGTCGCCATGTGCCAGTGTTAGAGCTTCTGCCCTGTATCCATTTCCCTCAAAGGTATTGCCATTGTTTAATTCAATAAGTTCCACTTTAAACGGCAATGGGTAGTCACCCATAAATGGTAAAAGCCTGTCATGGTAAAAATTATGCAATCCCTTTGGTCCCACAATTGTTAAGGGTTCAGTTCTATGGCCTGTATGGTCCCACATCTCTCCCCATAAAAGGTCAGGTAACCCTGAAACATGGTCAACATGATAATGAGTAAGAATTACGGTAGAAATGTTGCTGTAGTTGAAATCAGGATCATTGAGTGCAGCAATAGCATGATACGCCCCACCACCAAAATCAACACATACTAATTCACCATCAATGGAAAAAGCAAGTGCCTGCGGCTTGCGTTGCGTTGCATTACAGGTCCCCGTTCCTAAGAAGGCTAACTTAACCATAGTTACGTTCCTTCCATATAGTTTTTCTGCTATTTACATATTATAAAGTTTACAAAAGAATGTAATTTTGTAAACAAAAAATATTCACATACTATATTTTGTTTTCAAGCTTATTGGATGTATTCTTTAAATTTTTTAATTATCACAATTACTTTGCACCCGCGTTATTACAAGCTACCGCGGTTTGTTTTAAGACGGCCCCATTGCCTATGAAACTTTTTACGATTTCCTTATGCCTTGTACTCAATATCCATCTGTTGCATTCCGCTTTATCTTTCTACTTATTGTTGAGGGATGCTTTTGTAATATGCGTGCTATTTCCCATAACGATATTCCTTTATGATATACCATTTCTTGATGACAATTCATCCTCCCAATTGTATAGAGGTATGCTCCCTCATATATACCCACTTTAAGTTTTTGTTTTGCTTACATGTACTCTAACATGTGTTATGTATAGGGGCTACATTTTTTTATTTTGTTTGCACTTTATTCTTGAATCTGCCTTTTTAATCCTAAAAAACAGTATTCAAAAATTACCTTGATATATCATAAGAATATCAATACTTTATTTTTTAAGAGTAAGAGATATTTATAATGTATGGTTTACCAAACCGTATATAATCTGATTTATCACCATAAATCATCAATCATCCCTAATGATTTATTGAGATGGTGAACGTAATTACGGACTAAGCTCTCGTCATCCATAGCAATAAGGAGTTTTTTTGTATAATCATTTACACTTTTACCCTGGGATAGCAGTTGAGGATGTAAACAATAGTTGCTTTTATTCATGTACAGGTAAACAGGTGGGGCTATTACCACGTTTGATAATAGCCCCGGTTTCTTTTTTATGTTACTGCGTCTTAAACTGGTTCAAATCAACTTTAGGCTTTTCAATCTTTGGTTTCATTGCACTCATCTGGTCCTTGGCTTCAGTGCTTGCCTGATCCTTATCAACGGCTTTTGCATCCTGCATCTGGCTCTTTGCCGCATCCAGTGACTGCTGGGCTGCTTTACCCGATTCATCCTTTATCTCACCCTTAATGCCTTCTATCATTGCTTTGTCACGAGCTTTCTGCTCTTCAACAAGTGCTTTATCCTTTTCGCGCTGCTCTTCAAGTATTGTTTTGTCAGCTTTCTTCTGGTCTTCAACATATTTCAGTATCTCTTCGCGCTGCTGCTCATACTTTTTGCGTATATCTTCACGCATTGCCTTTATTTCAAGCAATATATTGAGCATACGCAGCTTATCCTCAGATATCTGCTTTGCAACCATATCCTGTCCCGGAACAACATCAACTTCCTGCTTTTCTTCCAGTACTATAGGCTGGCCCGTTGCTAAGCTCTGGTTCAACACTTCAAGCATTCCGTCCAAACATGCAACATTGCTCTTGTCTTCTTCCTGTGTTACCAGAAAATCGGTACCACGAACAGCTGCTATTGCCGTTGGGGTTTTTACCTGGTAACTATCGCCCTTAGCCAATTTCTTTGTTACTTTTGAGAACATGCGTCCCTTCTCAACAATAAACGAAGACTCTTCAGTGTTAGAGTCAAGATTGGTGATGAGCTTATCAACTTTGATAACTGTATCACCTAAAATCTTTACCGCATTTTCCCCAAAATAAATTTCAGCCATTGATTTTGGCCCAACAGTTTTGATGGTCATACCTTCTTTTATTGCATCGCCAATCTGAGCCTTGCTTTCAGCACCTCCTGATACAAGAAGTACTGTACCGGTAACAAAGTTAACCAGTCCTTCACGAGCTACGGTAAATTTCTTTTCTTTTTTACAACCAACCACTGCTATGGAACACATCACCATAACTGCTAATAGTTTTTTCATATACTCCTCCAATAATAGTATTACTTACATGCTTATCTGTGAATATAGTGAAGGTAAAACGTTCCCCACCTGATTGGGAATCTATTACCATATAGCAATCCTGAAAATAAATTCAGGAAGGCACCATTTTATTATTTTGAACCTTCCTTAGAATTATATACCATAGTGAACATACTACACATAACCTGCATAGTCAAGCACTATATTCCCCTGGGCTCCAGGCGTAAAAAATTAGTTGGATAGGCCTTGCATAACTCCTGCACCTGTGAGCGCACCCGGTTTAACACCTTTTCATCATCCATGTTATCAATAATGTCACAGATTAAATTGCCTATAAGCCTGAAATCATCTTCACCAAGCCCTCGTGTTGTCAGAGCAGGGCTTCCTAAACGTATACCGCTGGTTACCATGGGCGATTTATCGTCAAAGGGAACACCGTTCTTGTTACAGGTTATACCAGCTTCATCCAGCCTGTTTGCAACATCCCTTCCCGTTAAATTTTTATTTCGCAGGTCAACCAGCATCAGGTGATTATCGGTACCACCACTTACCAGATTAAGCCCCCGTGATAGCAATGTATCGGCCAGCACTTTTGCATTTGCAATAACGTTAGCCGAGTACTCCTTGAATGATGGCTGCAATGCCTCCCCAAATGCCACTGCCTTGGCCGCAATGGTATTCATAAGCGGCCCTCCCTGAATGCCGGGGAAAATATACTTATTCATCATGCCTTCGTATTTTTGTTTTGCCAAAATAAGTCCTCCCCGTGGGCCACGCAGCGTTTTGTGTGTTGTCATGGTCACAAAATCGGCCACCGGAACCGGCGAAGGATGATGCCCGGTTGCAACAAGCCCTGCAATATGTGCAATATCTGTTAACAGCACTGCACCAATGCTATCAGCTATCTCCCTGAACCTGTTCCAGTCAATAATGCGCGGATATGCCGATGCTCCAGCAATGATAATTTTGGGCTTATGTTCTTTTGCCAATCTATATGCTTCATCATAGTCAATGCGATGCGTATCTTTAGTTACACCATACGAAACAACCTTAAAATAAATACCAGAAAAGTTAACCGGTGAACCATGCGAAAGGTGACCACCATGTGACAGGTTCATTCCCATAATGGTATCGCCCGGTTCAAGTATAGACATGAGCACCGCCATGTTTGCCTGAGTCCCGCTGTGTGGCTGTACATTGGCAACATCAGCACCAAAAAGCTTTTTTATGCGTTCGATAGCTACGATTTCCACCTGGTCAACAAACTGGCAGCCATTGTAATAGCGCTTGCCGGGGTACCCTTCTGCATATTTATTGGTCATGGTGCAGGACGATGCTTCCAGCACTGCCTGCGATGTATAGTTTTCAGATGCTATGAGAATAAGCGAATTTTCCTGTCGCTGGTTTTCTTTCTGAATGATTGAAAAGACTTCAGGATCTGAATCCTTTAAAAATTTTTGCAAACTCATGAACTACCTCTTGTTAAGGAAATATTGATATGTATGTACATATACGGTATGCTATAGTGTAGCGTATGGCCACAATTAATCAATAGTGTCAACATAAAAAATATTTTATTTTCTGCACTTGCACAATAGTTTTTTACTAAAGCAGAAGTCAGAAAAAGGTCATACAATACTTAATTGTTGATGGAGAAAGACAATGTCACTATCACCACTGTACAGGTTAAAGGAAATTGCCAGCATATTACGAAGTGAACATGGTTGCGCATGGGACAGAGCACAGACGTCAGATACACTTAAACCCTATCTTATAGAAGAAGCGTATGAAGTATACCAGGCCATAGAAAACGGAAACACCGAAAATCTGAAAGAAGAGTTAGGTGACCTTCTATACCAGATCTATGCTCATGCACAACTTGCAAGTGAACAGAATATATTTGATATCGATGATGTTGCCAGTGGTATCATTGAAAAATTAATCCGCCGTCATCCCCATGTATTTGGTAATGAAACAGCTAAAGATAAATATGAAGTAATTAACCGCTGGGAAAAGATAAAGAAGAAAGAAAAGCAAGATGACCAGTCTATGTTGGATGGGGTACCGGTACACCTGCCGGCACTTTTGAAAGCTTACCGTGTACAGCAAAAGGTATCACGGGTTGGTTTTGATTGGGAACATATTCAGGATGTAGTTGCCAAGTTACATGAAGAAGTAAATGAATTCAAAGAAGCATTGCAAAATAACAAAGACAGCCATGAAGCACTCAGAGAAGAAATTGGCGATATACTATTTACCATTGTTAACATTGCCCGCCATGTAGAAGTAAATCCCGAAGAAGCCCTGCAACATACCGTTGCAAAGTTTATTACGCGCTTTCAGCACATAGAAAAACGTCTGCATGAAATGAACAAAGATATCACACAAACACCATTGCAGGAACTGGACAGACTGTGGGAAGAATCAAAGGGTAAATAACAACACGGGGGTGTCCCAAAAGACAGCTCATTGCAATTACGTTGCACCCGCGTCATTGCAAGGAACAAAGTAATGAAGCAATCTTATCTTCTGCGGCATTGAGCTTGCTTCACTTCGACAAGTGGTTGCTGAGCCTGTCGAAGCACTCAGTGCAAGCACTACGTTCGCAATGACACATCCGCCAATCCCGTCATTGCAAGGAACAAAGTGACGAAGCAATCTTGTTTTGTACAATTGAGTTTGCAATACTCCGACAAGTGGTTGCTGAGCCTGCCGAAGCACTCATCACAGGTGTTACGCTTGCAATGACATTGCACTCGCATCATTGCAAGCTTTGCGGTTTGTTTTAAGACGCCCCCTGTATGGACTTTATTCTGTCTTCATCTTAAGTTCTGTTGCTGGTGGCTCATCCTCTTTTATTGCTTCTTTGTTTTCTTCTTGTACCGGTTGAGTAAGCTTTGTTGCAGCTTTTGGTATCTTCAGCGTCCAACCTGGTTTTATTAAATTGGGATTTTTTACTTTATCACGGTTAGCCTCATAGATCACTTTCCACTTGAATCCATCATTGTAAAACTTTTCAGCAATACGCCACAGACAATCTCGTTTTGCGGGGTTATACTTGACTTTATACAGTGTATATTCAGTCTCTTCTTCCACCTTTTTTTGTATAGCTTCTTTCTGTTCCTCTTTTACCCCAACACCCTCTTTCCCCTGTTCTTCTGTTACCGGGACCGGTGCAACAGCCACTGCTTTTTTAGAGGAAACACCCTGCGCAATGCTTATAGCCTGCCCTGAAGCAATCATTGATTCCTTGTATTTGGCATCATTAAATAATGATTTTGCCTGTGCCAGCGATTCTTCCGCAGCCTTTATATCATTGGGGGATAGTTTTGCTGCCTCACTGCCTTTTGCTGCATCTATGGCTGCCTGGGCTTCCTCAATCTTCCTGGCTGCAGTTGCTTTCAGGGATACAAAGTATGCATCATCAGCATTGAGCTTGGCAACCTCTATTGCTGAAAAGCCTTTTTTAAGTTCACCAGCATCATACGCAGAGCGGGCAACCTGTGAATGCTCTTTTGCAAGCGCAAGTTTTTCAGGAGCATATTGTGCTGCACCATAGCCTTCAGCCTGTGCTATAACAATATTCACTTCTTTTATTGAATCAGCCAGCGTCTCCTTCTGGTTCATTGCTACATTACGGGCATTTTTAGCATATACATCCGCATCTAATGCAGCTTTATATGCAGCCAAGTAGTTTTTATTTTCATACTGCTTGTTTGCTTCCTGCAGCATATCACTTGCTTTAGCATAATCTTCCTTTGCAAGTACTGATGCATATGCATCATCAGCAGCCTGCAGGCTCTGAGCTGCTATATCCAGAGTATCCTTTGCAAGCAATGGTAGAGCCTTATCATAGGCTTCTTTTGCCTTTTTCTGTGAATCTATGGCATTCTGTTTTGCCTTATCATACTCTTCATTTTTTACATTATCATGGGCTTTTAAAAGCAAATCTTTAGCTGCGGTATATTCGTCTTTTGCATAGTGATCAGCTTTTACTGATTCAGCTTCAGTGATTGCATTTTTTGCAAGCGATAGTTCTTTTACAGGAACCTTTTCAAAACAGGCAGTTATCATTGACAAACATACAACCACTGCCAGTACAACGACATTCTTGTTTACGTGCATATATGCCTCCGAAATTATTTTTGTGGTTTATAGATTAGATCATTATAGCTTTCATGTAGCCATTATGAGCTTATGCTCTATCATGTAAAAGATTGTCTAAAATATTTTTTACAGCCTTCATTACAAACGTGATTTGGAATCTCCATCATACTTAAAAATTCAGGATTATGGCATACGTACCTATCAGCATCCCTACATTCCATGAAGATAAATCCTGATATTACAATGAAGATTTCTTGTGGCTACTATCGCCCAAAAACATTGTATGATAAAAAACTATTTACTTGCATTAATTTCAAATTCACATGTGTCAAAAATTTTTATGTTTTACAAACCACTTTTCACTCTATTGCAGAAGTACTTACCCACAATCTGCTTTTATCTTACCGTTTGAATGACTCTATGGCAGCCTCTTCAGAATCATATATTTCAAAGAAGGATGTTAACTTTGTGAGTTCAAACACCTTCCGTACTGAAGCAAAAACATTAATGATCTTTAATCCACCCTGATATTTCTTTAAATTTGAAAGGCTGGATATCAATGCTCCAATCCCTGAAGAATCAATATACGTTACTTTTTCCAGATTAATGATGACATTAAATTTTTTTTCTTCTATAAGGCTATTGATGATGTCCTTAATTTCTGGAGCATTGTAAAGGTCTATCTCGCCAGATATATCCAGTATGACAACATCATCCTTGGTTCTTTTTGTAATATCCATAAATAATTAACTCCCCAAACTAATGCTATCAGTGCATTATGAGATAATACTACAATAGTAAAAATAACATGTCAAGATATTTTATTTTTATTGTTTTGTAAACAATTTTTTTTACAACCTGTTTTAGTACTGTTGCAGATTATAAAAAGAAATGCCACACAAAACAAAAAAATTGTATTACCCCCAGATTTTTTTATTGACATAATTAATGTTACTATATTTAATTTTATTAATATTACAGTACAAATACATACTTTATGTACATATATAAATATTTTTAATAGCATTTGATTATATATATTTTTATTTATAACAGCATGGCAGGAACAATAAAAATCGTTATAGTATCTTGTGCACTGGCAATACTATGCTGTGGATTTGCCATACCCGTGCATGTATCTGCCGCTACCATTATACCATCTTCAGGCAGGCTGCGTATCATTGAAGCAACAAAAAAAGCCAGCCAGAATTTAGCAGCAATGAAGGCTATGCACCGCATTGAAGAAGAGGCCATGCTTGCCCTGCATTCATATACCATAAAAGCTGGCGGGAATTCCTTTTCAATTCATAATGAAGGGATATCGTTTGCAACCATTCACATCCCCCCTTTGGGGAATGTGTTTCCGCATAGTTCGTATTCACACACAAGCGCACCGCTGTGTTTGGTATACGTTCTGTTTTTAGCTGTTGCCTACTGCTACGAGCGTTTTTATTACCGCCAGCGCGAGGCCTATCCCCCGTGTGAGTTCCTTTGCTACAAACTATCGCACATATATATATACGTTTGTGGCATATGCTGTATTACCTCCAAAATTTTAGCTACACCTGGTAATTTGGGGCATACCATCAATATAAGTTTTCTTCCCACTTGCATGGCGCCGTTACCGTGCAACGTTTTTCACTGCATGACGGTGTCATGTTTTTTATCATTCACACACTCAAAAACATCAACATCACAAAAAGCCAAACATATACCAATTTCACGTAACGATGAGGTGCGTCTATGAAGTTTGTACATGCTGCCCTACTGATTATTTCATTTAGCTTTACGGCAACCAGCTTTGCCGGCACAATTCCATTTGAACAGAGCAGCGCAAAAGGATATTTTGAACGCTCGCTACAATCGGCAATGGCTGAAAAGACAAAAGAAGCTTTCATGTATAAAGCCATACAAGCCGCAGATACCGCATACAGCATGTGGGAAAAAGAAGCATTAACAGCATATGACGGGGCGATAGTTACCGGAGATGATGACATATGTTTTCTTAAGACAGAAGCACGCACTGCCATACAAAAGATGCTTGAAGAAGCTTTGGGGAGTTACGATGCCCGCTGTTTTGAGATTGTTGTTCCTGCATATGCAAAAGAAGAGCTGTATGCACACATAAACCAGATGATGCAGGAGGACCCGCGTGAAGACATGGCGGCAACATACAGTGCATGGGATGAAAACGTTGGGCACTATGTACAACAGCTTTTAGCAGGAATTGACGCACAGGTGCAAACCACACGTGACACAATACTGTCACAGATAACCACTACCACACAGGAATACCGTAAGGGATTTATTGAAACGTTAGATGAAAAGCTAAACACTATACAGAAGCTTATACAGCGAGATATTGAGCTATATTATGTTGGTGCAAAAAATAATTATTTTTACCAGCACTACAGTGATACTGCAAGTTTACGCTTTTATACTCAGCAGCAATCCGCATCATATATTACTACACAAATACTTGCATCAACAATAGACAAAACAAATGCCATCTTACAAGAAGCTCAGGAGAAGCTTACATATACCGTTAGCGGTATTGGCGTAACACCTGAAGGTGATGACATTGATATGCTCATCCAGGCGGGGATATATGCATGGAAGGCAGCCGAGGATGATTTGCTGGCAGCACGACTTTCATGGGAACGCTCATCATTAGATGGGTACAACCTTGCTGATGAAGTTTGGGCTAAAAGCTATGAGCAATTAGTACAAAAGCGAAATGAGTGGCTTGCAAGCATACAGCAACAGATACGGCAGGGGGTTATCAACTGGAGCAGCAGTTTTTTGGAAGCAGACCGCGCTTATGCTGACGCATTGAAATTACTTGATGAGACAATTGCTGCAGAAAAGGAACGTTTTGATGATTACAGCGCCTCAGCGCGTGAGCTTATTACAACCGGGTCAGGATCATTGCGCATTGCCCAGGAAAATATAGCATGGCTTAAGGAATATTTTACCACCCTTACCGGTATAGAATATACAACGGATAATGACAGGAAGGCATATATAGAATGGTATTTGCAGAATGATTCTACTGACACAAAAGAATTAAAGAAAGCGGTATATGATCAGATAGTTCAATGGGAAGGAATACTATCACGGTATCAGGATATAGTAGCAAGGATGACATTGCAGTACCATATGCAGGACATGTGGGGTAATACCATTACACAGTTTAAAGCGGGGGATTTTGTAAAACAGTATACAGGGGAAGAAACTGCATTGTGTGACAATCTACATATATTCAGGCAGTACTATGAGGCATATACCACAGGTACTATTACAGATATTGATACTGTCAATGCTTTTGCCCTGGGAGAGGAGCTTTCAAAGTATGTAGCCGGTATACAGATGCTGCATCTTCTGGGACAAGAAAGCACTCTTTTACCATTTAACACTGTTGTGGAGCTTCTTGCACAGCGCCCTCAATATCAGAAAAACTCAGCACAAATAGAATCTATGCGTGAGTTTTTATATTCACTCTATGAGGCATATTTACGCAGTGAGATTTCATATAATGACCGGCAAATTATTGGTGGTAATCTAAAGACTACACCATGGATGGTTAGTCGTTTAGATGCATTTAGACGGTATATACAGGAGCACAGTGGAAACTTTGAAACCGTGTTTGGATATAAAACAGTAGTTAGCCAAACAAGTGGACTTTTGAGTGATGATAGCGTTGATGAGCATGGCAATGCGCTGTACAATTACTATCTCTATAAAGATGCAGAAGGTGTTGTTATTATTGATGGGCTCTATGAGCTATCGGGTGACCCATATTTGATGACGGCTGCTGAGTATGATCTAGAAAAAGAAAAGCTAACCCTTACCTACTGGGAGGAGCGTTTACGGCGAGCACAAAAGCTATATAATTTTGCATATAATGAAACCAATCGCCCGGACGCACAAACTCAGAAAGCAAATCTGCAGAAGGCTACAGAAGACTATGAAAAGGCAAAGAAAGACTACAATGATGCAATGGCGCTGTTAACCGGTGAGCTTAAGAATGCATTAGTTGGTGCACAGAAAGATGTGGACAGTGCACAAAAACAACTTGCACAGGTGCGCATTGCTTATGAAGCAGCACAAAAAACCTATCAGAATGCAGTGGAAATAATGCTGTATTATACCAATCCTGATGCCAGAGAGATGGCAATACAGATGATAAATGAGGCCACACAGCAGATTATAGAGTATACCAATAGAATTGAACTAAAAGAGCGTAAATGGATTGAAGCAAAGAAGAACTATTACAGTGCATTACTCTTGCAGGAGCGCAATGATAGTGCTGCTGCGTATGCAAAGCGGGTGGAATTGGCAGTAAATGCTCTGGAAGGTTATAGCACCGGTCAGGGAGAAGTTTTAGGGATACGAGCAATACATTCAGCATGGCAGAATATAAAGGAAAAACCGCTGGATGAGGCACTTGCAGCTATTGACGAGAATGAAGAATTGCTTTTCATGAAACTTAATGACCTGCTACCAGGATATGAAGATGATGAACGTGTAGCCTACCTAAAAGCAATATTTGAGGAACGAGATGAAGTAAAAGAAAAATATGACCGTGCAAGGGAACGGTTTGATGCCTGGGAAGCTATAGCAAGGATAGACGATAAGGAACAAATGGTTATAGAGGCAATTGTATGCAAACTCAATGAAGTAGTAAATCGCCAAACGCCGCTTGATGCAATGATGCTTAAAGAACAAATAGCAATACTTGCTGATACTACTCGCACTCTGGAAGAAAGAAACAATGCCATTGTGCTCATTGTACACTATACCGGTGGATATGTGCAGGCTGAAAAACTTTTGCCACTGTGTGATGAAGTGAATACTGACATATACACGCAGGCAATGGAAATTATAGCAGGAAGCATACTGGAAAATATATATAACCAGGAAATTACAGAAGAACGCAATGGACAGAGAATGTATCCTGATTGGGGAAGTTTATTAGCGCTATATGAGGAGGTTGTGCAGCAGGAATACAGGCAAAATATGGTAAACATGGTATATGCGGTCAATGCATCAGGGAAAGCTATTGAGGACACCTACGAGCTTGCCCGCATGGTTGTTGTGTATCTTTTACATGACATGAATAGTGAAGATCTTGCAACATCACCATTTGCAAAAGAGAACATTATACAGGCAGCTGAGGGGGCTCTTGATTCTGCAAATGTGGCCTTTTTTTCCCGCAACAAAGAAAGCCTGCAAAAACTTGTAGACATGCTACAACACAAAAAAGATGAGGTAACCGATAGTAATGGCAATGTAGACTGGTCTGCATTATCCACCGTATATAATGACCTAATAAACACCTGCATGCAAAAGCTAACACAAAGCAGCACAGACGATGCTCTGGAGTATGCCTATCTTTACACACTGGCAACTACAATTGATACTATGCAGAAGTTAGAGGATGAAAGTTCATATAGTAACCTGCTACAGCAGTTACAGAGTTATAGTGAAGACATGGATACGGTGATTGATCTTCAACATGAACTTGCCAGGTGCGCTTCAAATGATGACATTGATACATTGTTAGATTCATACATTGATATGTTAGAACGTGGAGTGGATGAAGAAGGAAATGCACTTTCAGATGTAAGCCGTCATATCATTGAGGTAAAAGTGACAGCGTTGACACAGCCCGATGTATTTGATTTTGTGCATCCTGTTGCATTTGAAGGTACTCAATCGGTAGCAGTTATGCAAACCTATGCCCACTATGTGCAGCAATTTTATGAGCTATCACTTGAAAAAATGAAGCAAAGCAGGGAAGAAGGTTTTATAGGGAAAATTGCTGCACTGCTTGGCATTGCAGAAAGTGAGGCAGAAAATGCGTTTAAAGGCTCACTTACCGTGGCACAGTTAATTGAGTATGGGAAGAAAGTTGAAAACTATGTTCAGACAAAAGAGTATGGGAGTTTGCCACAGGCTTTAAAGGAAGCGCTGCAACAGGTGGTTAGCGCCTATCATGACATTCTGACTCAAAAGGCAAAATATGAACAAAGGGATATCAGCACACAGGATGCACTTGCCCGGTATCAGGAAAAAACTAATGTCTATGATAAACTTATAGCCTTGCAGAAAAAGTATGGCGAACTCGTTGCGCTTCGCAGTGCAATGTATAGCAATGAAGAAAATGAATACACTGTGCAGCAGGCTTCTTATCAACAACTATCGCCTAACGGAACCTGGCCGGGATTTACTGATGCACTTGTCAGCACACTCAACGAATGTGAAACGCTTTACCATGAAATAAAAGATGAAATTGACAGAATGCAATTTAACGATGTGCAGACAGCTCTATTTGCTCAGTTAGCACGCCTTGAAGAAATACGGAAAGAATATGAGATAGTGGATTATACGGCACGATACCTTTATGAAGGCCAGATGTATGGGAGCGTTGATGATTATACAATAACTATGCACCGCGATGGAAAGGATGAGGTATTTGTCCAGACAGTGGTGGAACGTATAAACCGTGAATTACTTCGCCGCCAGGATATACAGGCATTGAAAGACAACACTGTACCTATAGCACAGGTGCAACAGCGCTGGGGACAGGATAGTAGCTGGATACTTGCAGCATACTTTGAAGGTATACAAAAAAATAGTTACACTGATGCGTTTAATGCGCTGCTATATGATGAGGAGTTTAGAGACTTTGCTCTATTAGAGCATTTTCAACACTTTGTGGCAGGATATATCCGCACACACGGTTATACTTCATGTGAGGATATTGCAGGGACAATTACTGACAGTGGACAATACTTAAGTGGAAAATTTGCAAATCTTTCTCAATATAGCGGCAGCAATGAAATACTACAATATATAACAACCCACTATGATGAATTGAAACAACTATATTATGGCACACTGGTGCAGTTGTATGCACCTGACGCTTTGGCATTGCATCAAGTTGATACTTATATAGCAGGCAGTGAGAGTGATATATATACCCATTTTATGGCCTATGTGCTTTCATTGGGAAATGGGGATGTTCAATTTGGAGAAATTTTTGGACAAAAAACTGATGATGGGTATATGCCTGCCGGGTTTGGTGCACTAAACCAATATAACGATTGGCAGAATTATTTTGCCACACACTATGATACTTTCAGGGATTTATTTACAGCATTAACCCATGAAAGGGTACTGAGTGCATACAATTATCTGCCCGATGGGGTGCGGGAGTATGCCATTGTGAGCGATTATTACAGCACCATACAGAATGATATATACAGTGCACAGGATGCGGATACACTACTTGCCTGTTACGGCATATCACGAGATGAACGCTATGAGCCACTACGCACATCCGTACAGCGCTTTATAGACATACTGGATATTGCACATGAATATGAGCAATATAACGATGCATCCATACAGGAGTACATAGAAAAATATACTATTACCGACCAGAAAGAGAAAAACTTTTTAATACTGTATAGCATTAACCCCGATTTAGCTGATCCGGTTAATCTTATTGTGACCGATAGTCAGGTGCCACTGGTGCTTTCCGGATATGAAATGGATAAACAGACATGGGAAATGTTTACAGCCATAAGCAATGACAGCGATGATGGATTGCAAAACCTGCTTGCCATGTGTATATATGCGGCAAACAGAGATAGTGTTATAGCACAGGCTGTATATCAATTTGTATTGTCGCAGCGGGATATTTACAATCACTGGCGAGATTTTGCAGATGTAATGGAACAGTATTACAATGACTATACACCAAATGGGGATAGTTTAAGTTTGTTGAGGGAATTGATAGTAAATGAAAAAAATTTAAAGAAGGTTCCAGAAGGTGCAGCAGTAGACTGGAACATGGTTCTGGATGGTGATTATTCTGAAATATCTCTATCAATTTTTGGAAATAGTTTTAGCTATAAACAGCTCACTAACGAAGTAGATTACACCTATTATGAAGACAGCAATAACAATGATCAGTATGATCCAGGGGAAAAATATTTAGCTCACTATGTCCGTGAATATAAGGATAATGGATTGGCATTTGTAGCAAAAAAAATGACGGGCATGGAAGACATCACCCGGGTTAAGAGTGATGTTTTAAGTGATAACACAAAAAGCTACTATACCGGTACCGATAGTAGCTATTATAACGAAATGATTGACAAGGCTACCTATATTGCTGCAGCCCTTGATATGCTGGTACAGGTAGCACAGATGGCAACACAAACAACTGATACATTTGTGCTTTATGATGAAGAAGAAAATCAGGTTGATATAGCATTTATTCACGATGTTGATAGGTTGATACAGGAATTACGGGCTACTGGCTATAGTAGCGAAGGTGAGCTGCCCGGCAGTGAAAGTGAAGAAGAAGGGAATGTTTCTGAGCCACCACTAGCATCGGCACAAAAGGTGATAGACCGTTATATAGAAGCTGGCCAGGATGCACGCGTGCAGGAGCTTGTGGACAGCATGAAAACAGGTGATGTACAGGTGCAGTATGCTCTGCTTAAAGCCTATGCAGATATTGAAAAGATGGGCCTGATACTTTTGAATAACGATTTGCAAGATTACTTAGAAAGCCCTGAGTATAAAAATGCACAGCAGATATATAATACCAACAAAGCATTATTTGAACAGGCTCAGGCGCAGGTTAACAATTCATTAAAAGCCTACCAGCAGGCACAGGATGCATATACAAAGCAGTTGGAAATCATCACTTTGCTGTATAATCGCCTTGAAGAAGCACGCAAACTGAAAGAAGATGAGGAAATGCTCTATGCGTATGCCACAACGCCGTATTTATACAACAGCCAGACCAATGCCGAAGGTGGCGATCCGGATGATATAGAAAGCAAACTAAAGGCTGATGCTACCCAGCAGTACCAGCTGGCACTGCACTATAGAGATGAAGTAAAGAAGAAAATTGAAACGTTACAGCAGAAGGTGGAGGCAGTAAAGCAGCAAAAAGTAGAAAATGACCAGCAGTATGTAAAAGTAAAGCAAGAATTAATAGAGCGCGCGCAACGTGCATACCGCATGGAAAAAGCGGCATGGTGCATGCAGAATGAAATAAAGAAATTAAGTGTGGCGTATGAACAACTAAAGGCTCAATATGAGGCAAAAAAGGATGCGTTTATTACTGCAACCAATGAAGACTACACCGATGAGCGTGATAGGCTTATTGATAGAATGTTGCAGAATAATTTTATAAATGGTGTTGTTTCTATAGGTCCATTTGGAATACAAACATCTATAATGAATATTCACTTAAATGAAGCCGCTTATTATTATAACGAACATCATTCATGGTATGGTATGAATTCACGAATTTTATCAACTCAACCGTGGCTTGGCAATGGTATTCCTGACGGAAGCGAAATTACAACAATGGATTCACCTTTATATGAATATCTTAATATGATGCGTAAAGATAATAGTTTAATTTCTTCAAATGTATATATACAGCAATATTTTAGAGAATTTTTACAAGCAGAAGATTGGGATAATAAATATGATAATCTAAGTTTACAATATGCTGGAACATATGAAATTTATAGACCTATAAAGAAGAAATATGATTATTTCTGGAATAAGAAAGTTAATCTTGGTTTTAAGAAAATTCATCCATATAGATGGATGGCCCGCTTATTACGTCCTGTATTAATCCCATTAGAAAAGTTATTAAATGTTATATATAAAGACATTATAGAAGCAGAAAAGAATAAAAAGCAACATACAAGAAATGCAAACAAAACTTTCACAATTATACACTCAAAACTCACCGAGCTTCAATCCCTTAAGATTAAGATGCTTGCTGCTAAGGCAAATTTAGCTCGCTATACAGAAATTGAGTCGCTGGATGATGCACAAAAAGCAGGAGCATTTGAATATTACAATCCAAAGACCATGCAAACAGTATTGGTACAAAAACCAACGCTGAAAGCAGCACTCAAAGAGGTGGCTGGAAAATATGGCTTAATGATAAGCGATAGCGACCTGAAATTTTTGGTGGAAACTGACGCAGGCGGGGATTGGGTCAATGTCAATAACTATCGCACAACAGCATTAAAAACTGATTCAAACGGCTATACCACCAATGATACCATGCAGGTGCTGCATGCGGGCACGGTGGGACAAACGTATGCCAACATTATGAACCAGCAGAAACGTGATGCGTTTTCTCGCTATATGGCGCATGTGCAGTCAATGTATACACAGGGCGGCTTTGACCGTGTGGTGGTGGATAAGGCAGTAGAAAAGGATTTATACGGAATTTGGGCAGGAGATAGTTCTGATTATGGAAGCGCACTTAAAATAGGGCCTGAAGCACGAGGGATGGTGCGCGCCATGCTTACATACATGGGATATGTTGAAGGTATGCCAGCAGATGTGATAAACCAGCTTGATGCTATGATTGGCACAGAAAGAGAGGATGAAGTAGCAGGATTGTTTGCACAGTATGTAAAACAATATGAGGGATTTAATGACAGGGAGCTTGCACAAAGAAGAGCATTGCAGGTACACCAGTGGCAATTAAAGAAACAGGAGTTAGCAGATAAAAAAGCCGATTGGGACCGCATGGTAAGCCGAATTTTTAACAGAGGCATGCAGCAGTGGGATATGATGCTTAAGAGTTTTGAAAACCGGTGGAAGAACTGGCGTATTGCATCGCAGGAGGCACTTGTAGAGGGAAATGCGCAGTGGGATGCACGCTTGAAGAAGCTACAGGAAGAAAAGATGGCATGGCTCATTGCAGCACAAAGTGGTGTGGGATATAAGGAATTGCAAAAGCGCATGGCAGGAATAGAGGTGGTGCTTAATGATATGCTTTCATCTATGAAAGAGCAGTATGGTGATGTGATACAGCGAGTAGATGTGCATGCATTGCTTCTAGATATATTACAAGATCAGCCGGAGCTACTCCATGATGAACTTTTGAAGCTTTCAAAACAAAAGGTAGAATTTGGCTTGACCCAACTAAGGTATAGAAGTTATAACAGAGCCATATTTGACCAGGCACAAACGATTGCAGAAGAATTTACACGTGCGCAGCAGAAGACAGGAAACGTAGCGTTATTAAAAGCATTAACAGAGTTGCTGCAAAAATGCAGGGAGCAGATAGAAGCAGCCAACGAACAGGCAGAGTTAGCTGCACTGCAGTTTGTAAGTGGTTATAATTTTGGGATAGATGGCAACAGGTATACACGCAAGTTAGCGGTAAGCGATAGAGAGCAAAAGATACAGGCATTCAGGCCGTTTGTGTTTAATGAGAGCCTTTTACTTGGCACCTACAGCATACCTGCACTCATGGAATTGTATAATAATGATGACGGTGTGAGGTTTGCAGCAACCATGAATATGGTAATGAGTCAGGTGAATACACGTATGGGGATGATGATGCGCCCTGATGTGCCATGGGGTTTTACCTACTATGTTGGAGAGTTTGGACAAATAGAACCAGGGCCAAAATTAAAGAACAAAGGCAA